>JAPLCS010000166.1 GCA_026392145.1 Fimbriimonadales bacterium
GAAAAATCACAGTAAAAGAAACTAAATCATTTACTCGTATCAACCCGTGTCCATCAATTCCACCATCTCCCGAGCGACCAGTCACTTCAACACCAACAAACCCAAGTTCCTGAAGCAGCCTGCTACAAAGTCGTTCAAACCCTTTCGGTGGTAATGACCTCATGACATCAAGTAGCGAAGTCTGGTCAATCTCTATCTCACCAAAGCTCTCAGGTAAAGAGTCACTCTCGTCTAGTTCAAATTTGGTACTTTGTTTCCTAGTTTGTTGCAATTCATGACTAACTTGTTTTCGGATTTTGATTGCATCTTCAATGGTCAAAAAGCTTTTCCATCCAAGATCAGTTAGTTTCCACACACCACGCTCACTAGAATCAATCAACTGGGCACGTTTGAGAGTTTCCCTCGCCCACGCCACTTCGTTTTCCGCAGCATTTGTACCAGTGGCATTTAATCGATTCCTTTCAGCTAAATCGGTAACGACTAAATCAGCTACTTTTCTACTAAGTTCACGTGGGTTTCCCTCACCTCCAGCATCACGTAAGGCATCAAGCAATGGACCAAACATTCTTGCGTATCTACTGCTAACCACCTTTCCCATATCGTTTAATTATGCACCTTCGATCAAATGCCAGCACATAAACCTCCCACCCCACCGCCGATTCAAAAAATTCTGTCATCCTTCCCTTCAGCAAAGCTCAGATCAACTCACCAGAAGATAAACTCTCCATAGCTGATGTCACAAACCCAATCGCCTGCACTCAAGATGTTCCGAACGACAAGCCTTGCCGAAGGGTGCTCCGCCATTCTCCTCTTTTTTGTAGCCATGCCACTCAAGTACATCGCAAATATTCCCATGGCGGTCAAAATCATCGGCACAATCCACGGAGCCCTTTTCGTCGCCCTCGTCCTCACCCTCATCAATGTATGGCGAATCGAAAAGTGGAAATTCACGAAAGTAGTGACCGCCTTCATTGCCGCAAACATTCCTTTCGGAGCCTTCTGGTTCGAAAAACAACTAAAGAAAGAAGAAGCCTAACCCAATCGGCAAAAACCCATTTTTATTCAGAGCAATAAAATAAAATCTCCCACAATTAACAGTTCGTTAACTCAGTCTCGACCGTCAGTAAATCAGGATAATAGAGAGAATCTTCTCAACCTTTGGCCCGCTACAAAGGCGTTGCTTGGACCAATCATGAATACACGATACGTCATCCTCGGAGCCGGAATGCAGGGTACTGCTGCCGCCTACGATCTCGCAAAATTCGCACAGCCCCATTCAGTCACCCTCGCTGACTACAACCTCGAAACCGCACAAAAAGCGGCAGAGCGAGTCAATAAACTGCTGGGCTCCAACCTTTGCCACGCAGCGCAAGCTGATGCCACCAGCGAAAGTTCACTATTCGAACTCATGCAAAACGCTGACATCTTGCTCAGTTGCATCCCCTACTACATGCACCCGAAAGTAGCAAAAATAGCCGTGGCAACCAAAACTAATATGTTGGACCTCGGCGGAAACACCGACATCACCCGAGAAACTCTCGAACACGATGCCGCTGCTAAAGAGGCAGGCATCACGCTTGTTCCCGACTGTGGTCTCGCCCCCGGGCTCGTCAACAGCCTCGGTATGTGGCTCATCGAAAACCTCGATGAAACCGAAACCATCAAACTCTACTGTGGAGTCCTTCCCCAAAACCCAGTCCCACCTCTTAACTACAAAGTCACCTTCAACGTCGAAGGCCTAGTCACCGAATATGACTACGAAGGCGTCGTCCTTCGAAACCATGAAATCCAGATGGTGCCAACGCTTACCGAACTCGAAACCCTCACTGTCGAAGGCCTCGGTACTATGGAAGCATTCGTCACCTCAGGGGGAACCAGCATGGCCCCGTACACTCTGCAAGGCAAAGTAGCCAACTACGAATACAAGACCTTCCGATTCCCTGGCCACTGCTACGCTATGCGACTCTACAAAGACTTTGGTTTCTGGAGAGAGGACGAAGTCGACGTCAAAGGGGTAAAAGTCCGACCCAAAGATGTATGGTGCCGAGTTTTTGGAGAAGAACTTGCGAAGATTCAAGACCTCGACATGTGCATCATCCGAGCAGTCGGAATCGGAAAGAAAAACGGCGCAGGGAAACAACTCCAAATCGACATCCACGACCACCAAGATCTCGAAACCGGATTCACAAGCATGGAACGGCTGACCGGATTCTCAATTGCTATCTACGCCGCAGAAATTGCCGCCGGGAACATAGAATCTGGTGCACTTAGATACGAAAATGCGATGACGGGAACCCGCTTTGTCGAAGAAATCCAACGAAGGGGAATTCATCTCAAGTTCAGCGAAGAGTCACACAACTGATCAATTGCACGACTAGAGTGTCCGCAAAAGTTGAAAAGATATCTGAGCCGAGGGAACAAACCCCTCGGCTCTTTTGTTGACCACGCCCCAGTTACAAGTAAACTGTCACCATGCTACTGGATGGTCTCGCTCTCTCGAAAATTGTTCGCACTGAACTAGCAGACCGAGTCTCCGAACTCAAGAAACAAGGCATCCATCCACGCCTCGATGTCATCGTAGCCGCCCAAGATCCCGCCTCAGTCGCTTACGTAAAGATGAAAAGGAAATGGGCAGAAGCCGCCGGCATTGATGGAGAAGCTTTCGAAATCACCGACGCCACTTCACAAGAAGAGCTCATGGCTCAAATTAAAGCCGTCAACGAAAATCCACATGTCCACGGGGTCCTGCTTCAACACCCGCTTCCTAAGCATCTGGACGAAGACGCCGCCCTTCTCGCACTTGGAGCGGAAAAGGATGTAGACGGTATCACCCCCGCATCTCTAGGCAGACTTACCGCAGGCCTTCCCGGATTCAGATGCGCCACCCCACTCGGCATCACCAAAATCCTTGACCACTACAACATCGACGTCACCGGCAAGCGAGCCCTTGTCATCGGCAGAAGCCACATTCTCGGCAAACCAATGGCGCTCATGCTTCTCGAACGAAACGCCACTGTCACCATCGCCCACTCAAGAACGCTAGATTTAGCCGATAGATGCCGAGAAGCCGACATCCTTGTTGCCGCCGTAGGCAGAGCCGAAATGGTCAAAGGTGATTGGATCAAACCCGGTGCCATCGTCATAGATGCGGGTTACAATAAAGTTGAGGGACGCAAGGGCGACGTCGGCGACGTAGACTTCGAATCAGCATCAAAGATAGCGGGAGCTATTACGCCGGTGCCAGGTGGAGTTGGGCCGATGACCGTCGCAAGTCTATTAAGCAATGCGATTACAGCGGCTGAACAAATGGTTTCGTAGGGTGATTTTTCTTTTCGCAGGAATTTTTGCCGCCTACATCGCGCTCTGCTTCTACATGGCAGAAGAAGTGCTCTCACCCAAGCGAGTCCTCCCTCCTCGTCCCCAAGAATTGGTCGAATTAGAAATTAATAATGCCCCCGCATGGGCATCCCCCTCTGTTAAATCTGGAAAAGCAAAAACCGTCTTCATCTTTTCCCATGGGCTCATGGCGCAACAAGACTTCTTCGCAAAAGTCGCCATCCAAGTCGCCAAGAAAGGGTTCGGAGTAGTGCTCCCACCTATGCCAGGCCAAGGATACAGCCCACTTCAACGAGTCGGTTTTGGACTCACCGAATCAGAAGTCATTCAACAAACCATTGACAAAATCAAAGCCGATAAAATCATCCTCGTAGGATGTTCCATGGGTGGCGCCGCAACGTGGCTCGCGTCCAAACATCCCCGAGTCTCAGCAGTGATCACCGAAGGTGCCTATGGAAGACTGGACCCTGTAACCCGCTACTGGTTCGAGCGAAAAACTCCAGGCGGCTCCATCCTCTTTCGACCCGTCATCTGGATTGCCTCTTGGAAAATGGGCATGAACCCCGCCAATGTGAATCCCGTAGAAACCGCCGCAAAATTCACTAAGCCAGCCCTCGTCATTCAATGCGAAAAAGATGGACTCATTCCCCGTGAGCAAGCAGAAGAACTGGCAAAAGTAAGCAACGCCGACTACTGGCTCATTCCCGGCAAAAAACACGCCCAAGGACAAGAAGTCGGGGATGAATACGTCAGACGACTCATCCAAGTCGCCGAAAAAGTATCCGAAAAAGCCTAATTCTCCCCAAAGGTATCCTAAAGTCATGGCGAACAACGAAGTTCCGCCCTCATCACCCCCACAACTTTCCAACAAAGTCCTCGCCGCCCTCACGCTCGGCTGTGGGTTATCCGTATCTTCGCTGTATTACCTCCAGCCACTACTGCAAGTCATCGCCAAAGACTTCAATGCACCCGCCTCATCCATCGGATTCATTGCCATGCTAATCCAAATCGGATACGTCGGTGCCATGCTCTTCGTATCCCCCCTTGGAGATGCAAGAGATCGAAAAATCCTCATTCTCAAAACTTGTGTCGCCTCAGCACTATGCCTCATCGGCATGAGTCTCTCACCCAATCTCTGGGTTCTAGCCACCACCTCGCTTGCCCTAGGAATCTCCACCGCCACACCCCAACTCATCGTCCCCCTCGCTGCCTCACTCTCAGAACC
>JAPLCS010000393.1 GCA_026392145.1 Fimbriimonadales bacterium
TGGGTCGAAACTCCATGCTATTAAGGAAGGGCTTTCTGGGGCTTTTTTTGGCGGCGTGGGAATGATGATTGCCAGAGGCGTAACCACTCCGGTTGTGGCGATGCCTGGTTGGCCAAATATGTTTCTTCGCGCTATTGTGTTTTGTATTCTCGGAGCTGGACTTGGCGCAGGCATTGGTTTCAGTACCTTTGCAACGAAACGTGGACTGCAGGGATTGGTCGGTGGTGCTGTCGGTGGATTTGTTGCAGGAATTCTCTTTGATCCTGTTGGCGCAGTATTGGGAGGTTTGCAACTTACCGCTCAGGGTGTGGGGCCTGGGCAAGTGGGAGAAACGGGAGCGATTTCTCGTGGCCTGACAGGTGTTTTAATGGGCGGAATGATTGCCCTGATGATTGGCTTGGTAGAGGCTATCGCAAAGTCGGCGTGGGTGCGGTTGGAACTAGGTCGGAACGAGGGTAAGGATTGGGTGATTGATAAACCCGTGATGACTATCGGTCGATTTGAGCGGGCGGATATTCCCTTATTCGGTGATGTTAATGTGGCAACTCAGCATGCGGTGATTGAGCGACAGGGTAGTCAATATTTCTTTGTAGATTTGGGTTCTCCGTTAGGTAGTGGAGTGAACGGTCAGCGTGTTCAAAGGGTTCCTTTGAACAATGGCGATGTGATCCAGATTGGTAGCAATAACTTGAGATTTCAGTTGAAGGGGCATGCTGCTCCTAATAGGGGACCCGAACCTGGAAGGGGACCGATTTCCGGCACTGGCGTGGGGTATCAAACTTCGAGCGGTCAGTTAGGTGGAAGCGGGATCACGGGGTTACCTTCGCAAATGGGGCAGTCAATGCCAACAGCGATGAATTTGACCGATGGCTGGCCAGCGATTCTCGTTGCCTGTTGAACTCGGTCGTGAGTCGGTACAGATTCCAATGGGATTTGATTCGATGGCAAGTCGTCGCCATGCGCGAATTGAACCCTCCGGGATGATGGCTCAGGTGGTGGATTTGGGAAGTACCAATGGCACCTTTATCAATGGTGTCCGTGTTCAGCAGCAAATCGCAAAAATTGGGGATGAGATTAAGGTTGGATCTACGACTTTTCGCATAGAATCACAATAGAGTTTGTGAGTAAAGATTTTGTAATTGGATGAGAGCAAAGAAGGGCCCGTAAGAAAACTGCTATGGATATGACGCAACGAATAGACATTAACAAGACCGTGATGACGGGTGGAGTAGACAATCGCACTGTCGCGATGAATTCTGCACCCGGTGGGGCGCTTGGACGAACTACGGCGATGGCACCCTTGAAAGCTCTCGAAGTTGAGGTTATTGCTGGGCGAAGTATTTCCATGGCGAATGGACCTGCTCGTGAACAGTATTTATTAGAATTGAGAGCTGGTGGAGGTGGAGACACTTTCGGTGGAATCGTGAGTGGCGGTCGAACTCCGATGAATTTGTGCCTGGTTATTGACCGATCTGGTTCGATGGAAGGTCAGCCACTTGAGTATGTCAAGCAGGCTTGCGCTCATGTTGTGGACTTGTTAACTCCGAATGATGTGCTAAGTATTGTCACGTTTGAGGAGATGGTGGAAGTACTTATGCCACCACAACCCGTGACTAACAAAGAGGCGATTAAATCGGGACTGTCTCGACTGCAGGCAGGAAATACTACGAACCTCTATGATGGGATTTCACTGGCAATGCAGCAAGTGACTCAGTTCATTGAGACAAACCGTGCGACACGGATGATTGTATTGACGGATGGTGATCCTACGGCTGGCATTAAGGATTACAACGCGCTTGTAAACCATGCAGGTGATTTACGAAATCGTGGAGTGAGCGTTACGTTTTTAGGTTTTGGACCCGATTACAACGAAGAGCTTTTGGCGGGAATGGCAAAGCGAGCGGGTGGAAATTATTATTTCATCCCTCAGCCTCAGTTAATTCCTGAAATTTTCCGCGCGGAATTGGACAAGTTGATGACTACGGTGACGAGAAACATGTCCCTTGAGTTGAAGATTTCAAGGTGGGTGCAGATGAGGGCTCCTCAGCAAGCTAATGATGGTACTGTGACGATTAATTTGGCGGACATGGAACGTGGATCGGTCATTCAGCAGGTGATTGATCTTGAGTTTCCTAACCATCCATTGGGGCACTATCGGGTAGTCGCTGGCAAGTTGACCTATGATGATTTGGTCGCTGGCAAAACGGAATCAATTGACCTCGATTTAGAAATGGAGTTCAGTTCGGATGCCGGCCGATATTCGGTGCCAGTTCACCCGAGAGTGAGCCAGGCGGCGCAAATTGTTGCTTCTAGCAAAGCGATTGAGAAGACGGTAATGGGCCTCAAGACGGGAATGATTACCCAGATGGGTGCGATTCAGGAGTTGCAGAAAACTCAGGCTCTCCTGTTGAGTGATGGCAAGATGGCGGAGGCGCAGGAAGTGACTATGGCACTGAGGGCCTTACAAAGCGGCGATCAGGGTGCGGCTGAGAAAACCCTGATGGGTACCTTTGTGAATCTGGATACAGGAAAGTCCCAAAGCTGATTCTCTGCTACAGGTAGACCTGTAAATCACATAGGATTACAAGATTGGGTTGACTGAACCTGAGAATCGTGATATTGTATATCACTAATGGCTGTAACTATTCGTGATGTTGCCAAGGCGGCTGGGGTATCGCCTATGGCGGTAAGCAAGGTGCTTCACGGGCGTGGAGGTAATGTCCGCGTCTCGGAGGTTCGCGCTGAGCATATCCGAAAAATTGCTCAGGAATTGAATTACACACCGAATCAGCTGGCTCGTATATTGCGGGGCGAACGGAAGAAAAATATTGGTCTCATTATGGATTCCATCGGACCAATTTCAACTGGTTCACGATATTTGGCCCTGTTATTTGATGGAATTTATAGCGCCTGTTTTGACAATGGCTATTCAGTGACCGTTTGTCCTCGGTTGCATTTTGATCATCG
>JAPLCS010000250.1 GCA_026392145.1 Fimbriimonadales bacterium
CAGAGACTCCGCAAAACTATCGTCGACACCTACAATCGTGGTGGCGTGATCACCATCTCTTGGCACGCTCCAAACCCAGTTCACGGCGGCGGATTTTACGCCAAGAAAGAGGGCCAACAAAATTCAGTCAAAGAGCTACTCACAGGCGGAAGCCACCACAACCAATTCAAAACAATTCTCGCCGATATCGCTGATCTGGTGAAATCGTGTATTGGTAAAGACGGAAAATCCGTTCCGATGATTTTTAGACCCTGGCATGAACTAGACGGAGAATGGTTTTGGTGGGGCGATATGCACTGCACTCCTACCGAAATCAAATCTTTATACCAACTCACAGTTTCTGAACTACGAGATACAAATCAAGTACACAACCTACTTTATGCCTTTTCTCCTGACTGCCGTTTTTTAACCGAATCAAAGTTCCTCGAACGCTATCCGGGCGATGAATGGGTAGACATGGTGGGATTTGATGACTATTCGGACTTCGGACGAGATAAATATGACCTTGTAAATGGTCTTCGAAAACTCAAAATAGTTTCGGACTATGCCAAGAAAACAGGCAAGCTCGCCGCTTTTACAGAAACTGGCTTGGAAGGAATTCCCAACACCACGTGGTGGACGGAGACATTGCTTAAAACCCTTAAATCTCCGGGCCTTGAACTCAGCTATGTACTCGTATGGCGCAACGACACCAACAGCCCGACCCACTACTATGCTCCAGTACCCGGGCATGTTTCCGTATCAGACTTCCTAAAGTTCTATCAAGATACATTTACGCTTTTCGAAAAAGACTTAAAAGACATCTATCATCTCCCCCCAAGTAAATAAACAAAACCTACTAGCAGATCAAATCTCACAGAAACGCAAGTGATCATCAACATAATCTTGGTACACCGAATCGTATACTTGGAATGTGATATCCACGCTCGTAATGTTGGCAACTCTCGGTTCAAACGTCACACACACAACATCACCGGTGGCACCGCCCGAAGTGCGTGGAACATGGCTCACCACCACCGCTAACGAGGCAATTAGTTCTCCCTCAAATACCTCGGTTACCATGAAGCGGTTACGAGAAATCGGACTCAACACCGTGTATGTCGAAATCTGGAAAAACGGCTACACAGAATTCCCATCAAACACCGCCAAAAAGTTCACGAATTCAGAACTGCGCATCAACCCCTCTCCATCTGGAGCCATTCAGCGCGACCTATTGCAAGAAACCCTCATCGAAGCTCACCGCAATGGACTCATTTACATAGCCTGGTTCGAATATGGATTCATGGCCGCCCACCAATCAACCCAAAACGAACTGCGAGCCCGAAAGGACTGGCTGAGCCTAGATCAAAAGGGAAATGAAGTCGCCAAAAATGGATTTGTATGGCTGAATCCCCTCCACCCTGACGCGCAATCACTCCTGCTCGGAATCGTAAAGGACGCCATCAAAAAGTACGACCTCGATGGCATCCAACTTGATGACCGAATTGTCTGGCCCTACATTGACATGGGCTACGATGAATTCACTCAAAATCTCTATGCAAAGGAACACAATGGCAATCGTCCACCGCTCGATGTAAAAGACCCAGAATGGGTGGCGTGGCGAACTCGAAAAGTTGAAGACTTCTCTAAGCGATTTGTACGTGAAATTCGAGCTGCAGGTGGCAAAGATTTCATCATTTCCCTCTCGCCCGGTCCCCACCCATGGGCAAAGGAAAACTACCTCATCGATTGGCCAGCCTGGAGTAAATGGAATGATAATCCCACATGGGATGAGTACATTCCCCAGGTCTACCGCATGAATTATCCATCGTTCCAGCGAGATTGGTACCAGCAAGTTGAATTCATGGGAAACAGAAAAACAGACCTAATCGCCGGAGTTAGACTTGTCGGCGACGGTCCCGAACAATCACGAAACGATGTCACCAAGCACGCCGAACTCACCCGAGCTACCCAAACTGGAGGACACTGTTGGTGGTTCAGTCGAGGCGTGCTTGATGTATTCCCCAAGGAACTAGCGAACTTCTACAACGTGCCACAAAATGGACAAGCGCCACACCCAAGGTTCGGTTCCCAATGGCGCCCTCTTCCCATCAAAGCTACTCGAGTAAGAACTTCAACGAAGTGGCGAGCCACCCTTACTCCCGGTAAATGGCAACTCATCGCAAAAATTGCAGGCGCATGGCAGCCTATCAAAACCGTAAAAATCGATGCCAAATAGAAGGCAAAAACGACTGTCAACACTGACGTGGTAATCCCCAATGCAGAAGCCGTCGAATACCTTGTGCAGCGGAAATAGGTCTGATCTCTACCGAACTACGACAACGCTAAAGCAGTCATTAGTTGTACTCCGACCACCAACGCATCATCATTGAAATCAAAGTGAGGAGTATGCACGCTTGCATACGAATCCTGCCCGTCAGGAATCAACCCGAGCTGATAAAAACAACAAGGGCATTCCGCACCATAGTAAGCAAAATCTTCTCCTCCCATCGTTGGCTTGGCATCATCACTCACAAACTGTTCTCCAAGCGTGTCCTTAGCCACTCGCAAGAACCGCTCCACCGCACTTGCTTCGTTAATCACTACCGGATACCCCTCGTTAATCGTCACTTCTGCCGATACATTACAAGCCGCCGCCACGCCATGAGCCACTGCTCGTAGCCTCTCACTTGCCATCAACCGCACCTCTGGATTCATGGTTCGAATCGTGCCATGCACCATCGCCGACATCGGAATAACATTGTTTGCCGTTCCACCGTGAATCTGCCCCACTGTGACAACAATCTGCTCAAAAGGATCAACATTTCTGGAGGCAATCTGTTGGACCGAAGTCACGAACTGAGCTATCGCCACTATCGGATCTCTCGAAAGTTCCGGAGCCGCTGCGTGCCCACCTTGTCCCACCATCTCCACAAAAAATTCATCCGTTGAAGCCATTAACGCCCCCACTCTCGTTGCAACATGACCGAGCTTTACGCTCGTCCAACCATGAAGCCCAAACATGAAATCAGCCTTCTTGCCAAGTAAAGAACCATTCAAGCAGCCTTCTTTCACCATCAAATCTCCTCCAGCACCACCTTCTTCTGCCGGCTGAAAGACAAAAAGTACATTATTCGGTCGGTGACTCGCGTTCGCCAATCTCTCCGCTACGCCGAGCAATATCGTGGTGTGCCCGTCGTGACCGCAAGCATGCATCCGCCCTGGAATAGTGCTCGCATATGGCTTCCCAGTCTCCTCATGAATCGGCAAGGCATCCATATCTGCCCGCAAAGCTATCGTCTGTGCACCTTCAGGATTTTCAGTAGCAGGAAGATATCCCAACACCCCAGTGCCCTTTGCCAAGCCCGCCCGATACTCGATTCCTAGCGCCGCCAAATTCTTCTGACAGCGCCGCCAAATTCTTCTGAACAAGTTCACTAGCATAAGTCTCCTCGAATCGAATTTGAGGGTGAGCATGCAAATCGTGCCGAATTTCTACCAGGTTCATGAATGCCAGCTTACCTGCCACTTACCCGGTACTTCGCCATGATAAAACGAGCCAAAAACTACAGGGACGTAATTAGTAGCGCCACTGCCGCGACCGACATAATCCCCGCCGCCAAATAACCCAAAGTTGTCAACACCTTGCCGTTTTTGTGCTCACCCATCACTGCCTCACTCGATGTCAAACGAGTCACCAAAAACACGAGTGGAGGAGCTAAAACACCATTTAAAACCGCCGCATAGAACAGAGCTTTCACAGCGCTAATGTGGAACGCATCCAAACAAAGTCCCAAGAGCACCGACACCACCACCACAAAGTAAAACTTCTTGCCCACCACAGGTTTGGAATCAAGTGAACCAGGAAAATTCATCGCCTCTGCAATTGCATACGCTGCCGACCCAGCCAACACTGGCACCGCCAAAATTCCGGTAGCAACAATTCCCAATGCAAACAAGAGATAAGCAGAGTCACCCGCCACAGGCCGCAACGCTTCCGCCGCCTGTTGGGCTGTCTCAATCGGCGGAGCACCTGGCTTATGGAGCGTGGTCGCGGTGGTAAGTATGATGAAATACATCGCCACTCCAGCCCAGCCCATACCCACCAACACATCCTGTTTGGCATCTACTAACTCCTCCTCGGTCGCACTCTTCCTCGCCCCTTTCGCGTGCAACTCCTCCACTTCTTGAGAACTCTGCCAGAAGAACATGTAAGGCGTAATCGTCGTACCCAAAATCCCAACTAACGTCGCCAAATACTTCTGATCCCAGCTAACATGCGGAATAAAAGTTGCCTCAACCACCTGAGCCCAGTCAGGCTTTGCCAAAAACGCCGCGATGATATAAGCGAACAAAGATAAAGTCAGGAACTTAAATATCCGGGCCAAATTGCGATAGCTCCAAAAAACCACTGCCAGCAGAATCCCAATCGTCAACGCAAAAAGCCAAAAGACTCTAGGAAAATAAGTCACCATCTCGAGCGACTCCGCCATTCCCGCCAAATCAGCCCCAATGTTCACAACATTGGCAACGACCAACAGCGAGCACGAAAACCAAAGCACACCAGGCGAATACCGCTTTCGAATCGCCGCCGATAATCCTTCACCCGTCACTAACCCAAGTCGCGCGCACATCAACTGAACCGCACACATTAACGGAAAGGTAAGGAAGACCGTCCACAACTGGGTAAATCCCAAAGCTGCTCCCGTTGCAGAATACGTAGAAATCCCCGAAGGATCATCATCGGCTGCTCCAGTCACAACCCCCGGTCCCATCTTTGCAAAAAAAGACTTGACGCGAGATA
>JAPLCS010000069.1 GCA_026392145.1 Fimbriimonadales bacterium
ACGATAATGGGTGAAGTGCTGAAGATAGACGGGATACAGAGTGCAGAGCTCTAAATCAAGAAATAATCGCCGATCAGAAGGATCACCACGAATAATAGACAAATCCTGAAGGGAAATCGAGACTGAGGGAAGTCGCCCAATAATATCCGCCGCCCTAGGCAAACCACCACCATTAATGAAAAACTTCTTCCTCGAACCACAGTCCAAAGCAGCCGACAACGTGGTCCCACCTTCGAGTTCCACTTCAACCTTGCAACCAGAACTGCCCAGTCGAATCGCTTCCGCATCCTTCTGACCACGAAGTAAACGTGTGGTAGAAATCCAGTAGATCGATTCCAGAAAGTTGGTCTTACCCTGAGCGTTCTGTCCAGCCACAATCGTAAAGCCAGGTGCGAGCCTTTGCTCAATGATTTCGAAGTTTCGAAAATTCTCTATTCTGAGACGATCAATCTTCAATCCACATCCCTTCTTAAAAAAGAGAGTCTTTTATTGAAAGATTTATTATTACTATTAAGGGTGTGGACAAGAGGGATAACAGCTTGAAATTGAATCTGTGTTCGGGGGTGGAAAACGGTAGGAAAACCTAAAGTAAAGTGTTCAGTTTTAAGGGAACAGTGAGTAATCCACACTTTTCCACTCTCTCTCAACACACCATCCACGTACCTTTGCATACCCAATATGCCACACAGAAGTGGAAGTCGAGAAGTCAAAGCAATCCCCTCACCCGACCGTACTTCATTACCACCGCCTCGGCCAAAAACAGTGGATGAATATCCGGTTTCATTTCGACGCCCAAATTCTTAGCGAGCGGTAACCAAACTGTATCGGTCAGTTTGGTTTGAACCTCAACCGGCAACTCTGGAAACCGATCGCAATAGCGGCGAAGCACATAATACTGCGCATCAGTCATGTTTCTAAGCTCTCCAACCATACTCTCCAGCGGGTGAATACCCACCCGGTGAGGCGCCACAGAAAAGCTGGTAGTTACCTTATCTTCGTGAGTCACAACGGTGCCGGCAACCAAATCGCCAATTCGCTGCAACTTCGGATTCACAAACATCGAAACCACACCTAGAAAGTAAACAAATGGGAGAAAATCAGCGACCCGTAAAAAATTCCGCGCCGTCGAAGCCGCAAAGGTTATAGGAGTTCCATCCGCCATCCGAACCCGAATACCCGCCAATTTTTTCCCGATGGTCTGACCGTTCCAAAGCCCCTCAAACAGAATAAAGTAGGCGAACGGACCGAGCGTAAACAAAACCACAAACAGGCCACTGACTGGACCCATTGCATCAGCCCCGGTCCCGGGCATCAATAGTGAGGCAATGGTACCAACCAGCACAAACAGTAAATACAGTCCAAAGACCACAATCATGGCATCAACCACATGAGCGAGCAACCTACTACCCACTCCCGCCAAGCGGTAAGTAAGCACTGTTTTTTCCGGGCTCAGCAGGGCAATCTCAACAGCCACAAAATTAGTTTACAATAGGAACAGAGTTCTTTGGGTGCGAGATAAATTTCGCACCAACGAGGTCATCTAAACTTGGATCAACCGAACTTGAAGTTAATCGCATGAGTAATACGCTACTAGACGGCAGTGATAAGGAGAACATTGAGGCAAATGAAAGCATTCTCTCACCAACCGACAGCGAGTTTCCAACCGATTTTGGCAAGGTAGATTCATTCTTCGACCCCTCTATTCGAGTCCGCTTAGTGCCAACCCGAAGGCTCTGGTGGGCGATAGCTGCGGGAATTCCCATAACCGGCTTCGCCGCCGCCACTGGGCAATCCTGGTTTCTGTGGTTCTACAACGGATTCTTCCTCGTCCTCGCCTTAATGTCATCCCGACTTGGAGCGAGCGGGAAAAACCTTCGGTTCAGACGCCGGATGGACGCAGTACTGTCCGTTCGTGCCCGCAATCGAATCCGAGTGGAAATTGAAAACGAAGAAGATATAGCCCTCCACGGCAGAATTCGAGACGAAATTCCTTCCTCATTCGCCGCCGAAGGCAATGAAGCCCCATTTCACGTCAATCCCGGTCGTGCCTTCTCGTTTGACTACTTCCTAATGCCTCCCGAACGAGGTGAGTACTCCTTCCGCGCGACCTTTTTGCGCATTCAATGCCCCCTTGGTTTGGTCGAACGCCAGCTAGAGTTAAACACCGAACAACCAGTAAAGGTGTATCCAAACCTCCTGGCTCTGCGCGAATTCCAACTGCTAAATCAACAAGGAAGACTGCGCGAAGCCGGCATCAGAAAGTCGCGAATGCGCGGTGCTGGCACTGAATTCGAATCATTGCGCGATTACGCTCAAGGCGACGACTTCCGAAAAATCGACTGGAAGGCAACCGCGCGACGTGGCAAACCAATCGTCAGAGAATATGAAGTCGAAAAGAATCAAGCCGTAGTGCTATGTATTGACTGCGGGCGACACATGATGTCCGAAATCAACGGAGTGCGAAAGCTCGACCTCGTGCTCAATGCAGTGTTAATGCTGATTCAATCAGCCCTCTCAGCGGGTGACAACGTGGGACTCCTCGCCTATGGAACCGATGTAATTCGATACATCCCACCCAAAAAAGGACATCGGCAACTCGGCATTCTGTTGAATGCCATGTTTAATCTCGTGGCAGAACCTATCGAATCCGATTCCGTTCGAGCGTTTGCCTACCTGTCCTCCCGCCACAAGCGACGATCGCTCATTGTCAACTTCACCGCGGTCGAAGACCTTGACCGAGCCAAAGAGGTTCTCACCTCTTTTGGCAATCTGTCCAAAGGGAACATCTCGCTCCTCGGTAATATCGCAGACCCCAGATTTCGAGAGTTGCTGAAGCAGGTCCCAGACACCGAGGAAAAACTCTTCTCCTACGCATCGGCGCACTACTTAACCGACGAAAGACGCCAAGCCACCTCGTTGCTCAAATCAGCAGGCATGAATGTGCTCGATTCTGAGCCCCAAGACCTCGCCACAGACCTCGTGAACTTCTACTTGTATGTGAAGTCCCGAGGCAAACTTTAAGCCCTATTTTTTAACCAAAACGGGGAAATCAGCCTTTGCTCCCTGTCCTTGCTTGGTCGCTTGTTGACGCGAAACACCACCTTGATCCTCCTGATCAGGAGTAATCGAATAAACCAAAATTCCGTCGCGAACCTTCTTAATTTTCAAAGGCTTATCGTCTAAATCTGTGTACCGATTACCCTTCAATATCAGTTCAGGTTGGTCAAAATTTCGCTTTCTAATTTGAGCCACCGCCTCCTGCAACAACGCCGCCTGAGCGGTCTGCTTATGGGTCGCAACAAAAACCTGGCTAAAAACCGGCGCGGCAAAGTTCAGAATCAGATAACTGGCTCCCTTCATTTCCGCTCGATCATCAAGATGCTGGAACGCTTTCCGAGTAGCAATAAAATCAAACGAATCTTGGGGCAAATCAGCAAGAACAGCGGTGTACGATTCATGAATCCTTGCTAAAGAAGCCTCCTTAAAACCGGGCATTCGGACATAAATCATCATCGGAGAAAATTTGGGTGTGGGGTTCTCCGGATCTTCCATAACCGAGAAACTATTGATTGACTTTGGATCCCTCATCAGCATTTCCGTCACGTCACAGGCAAACATATGTTCAACCGAAAGAAATGGCCTCGTATCAGGGTCGATCTCAAGCCCTGCAACGGTAGCATCAATCATATCTACCCACTCTTTGCTCCCCTGCTTGTCCTGTAAGCTCAGCCGCATAGAATCCATGATGATTGCATTACAAGCAATCCTTACCAACAACCCAATAAGGGTTTTGTCCTCTTTACAAATAGAAGCTAAGTAGCCCGCATCAGCCCAACATTGCCGAGCGGTAGCGAGGTCATTGTTGCCCGAGGCTTCAGTCGCTTTGGCGGAAAGTATCTTGACGATATTCTTGATTCGACTAAATTCCGGAAACAATACCGCCGCCGCCATTTTATATTCCTTAGGAAACACGCAATGCTTCTTTTTCTTGGCTTCCTGAAGCTTTGGTAAGTAAGGCTTTATCGTTTTATAGCCAGGCGCCAACCACTGCTCCCCAGGCTTACCTACTTTGATCTTATCTGCTTTCTTTAATAGCGGTTCAACGAACTCATAAGCGTTTTCCTTTGGATCAACCCGCATGCTCTCGGCATACTCCTTCAAGCTCATCGTAAGCCCGGCCTTCACCGCCTTCTCCCTCTCAGCTACGTATTTGCTTGAGGCCGAAGGAATATCAGTGGAGAAATAGAACCCGATCGCACCGAGCAACAGCACAGAATCCAAAATCGCAACGGCAATAAGAACCTTTTTCCACTTCACAATGAAGCTATCTTATACCAATAATCCTAAGCAAATGACTGAAAACTACTCGTCATGCGCTTCGCCCTCATCTTCTGAACCCGAAGCGCCGCCTTAAAGAACACTTCAAAAGAAACGGTTTCCCCATTCGCAAGTTGCACATACTTTCCTTGCGTGGCGCGACTAATGGTGCTCTCATGCAACTCCAAATCGTGAGCCATCTGAGACCGAGTAAGAGACTGGAGGAACGAAGCGTTCCCCGTCGAAACAAATCCACCCTGCTTTTCAATCAAGTACTGACCAATCCGCATCAGCGTCCGTTTCCGCATTTCCAAGCAGTCAATAAAATCATTCGCCCGATCAACATAATGAGCAAGGTGTCGCCGCTCATCCTTTTCCAATTTGCCAGAACTTTCCAGCTCAAGCCGGCGCTTGTAGTACCCATTAATCGAAAACTCACTACTCTGGGGACCCTTTACGTCAATCTCCCACCCAGCTTCGGTCCGGTGCAAAACTAAATCTGGCTGAATCCCAGGTTCGCGCGATTGACTCGTACGATCTTCGCTCCTAAACGCATCGCTTGGAAAAGGATTGCAAGCGGTAATTCTTTCAAAGGCACCCTGAACCACCTCAGACGGCACCGAATACCGCTTGGCAATTTTGTTGATCTTCCCAGCAGTAAATAAATCAAGGTGCTCTCGTACTATCGACCGAGCAATCCGACCCTCAAGCGTAGAATCTTGCCTGAGCTGAAGAATAAGTGACTCCTGCACTCCCGAAGCACCAATGCCAGCGGGTTCACACTTCTTGAGAGCATCAATAACCTCCTGGGCCTCCTCAATGCTACAATTCGCACCCAAGGCAATCTCCTCAACCGGTTCGTACAAATAGCCGCTTTCATTGAGTGACCCTATTACATAGTCGCCAACGTGCCTAATCTCTCGTGGCAGCATAGGTAACAACTGTGCCCTCAAATGATCACTCAAATTAGACTCACTGGATTTGAGCTCTA
>JAPLCS010000296.1 GCA_026392145.1 Fimbriimonadales bacterium
GTTGCCGTATGGCAATCACAACCATTTGACCAGGCAGGACCAGTTCGGTCGGTAAGACCAATGGACGCTGATATCACAGCACCTCTTGCAGGAATCTTTTGCTTCTCCGGTGGACAACTTCCGTTTGTGAACGCTGTGAAAGACACCGGCCAGTACATGGCCAGTGAAACTAGCGAACAAGAAGAAGGCAAGGGAAGCTTCTCAAGACTCTCTTCTCGCCAAGCACCTCATAACGTGATGGTTGATGTAGCCCTGTTGCAGTCCCAACACGTCGGTCACCTCAAAGCCCCACAGCCAATGCTTCCAATGGTTGCCTTCGACACTGGAACTGAGACCTACGAACCAGCCTCAGCAGAAGACGGCGAGGAAACTCTAAGCTTTACCGTTAAATATCCTCAAGCAACTAGCTCGTGGAAGCCCGAAGGTGCCTACTGGGTAAGAACTCAAGACGGCGAACAGCACATCGATGCAGCAAGTGACGAGATTATCCGTGCTACCAACGTGGTTGTTTTGCAGACCAAGACTGACAATTCATTCAAAGATCCTAAGTACGGACCTATTCCAAGAACCGTGATGATCGATTCTGGCATGGCCTGGGTCTTTAGCAACGGTAAGCGAGTCAAGGGAACCTGGACCAAGGCATCACAAACTGCACCGATTCAACTTTTCGATGCTGCAGGTGCCCCAATCAAACTTGCCGTTGGAAATACCTGGATTGAATTGATGGCGCAGCCATCCAAGATCTCCATCAAGAGCCCTGAAGTTGCCACCCCAGCCCCTACAGAAGACTCCTCAGGCGACCAATAACCCTAAGCAAGTCGCCTGTATCTAGCTCCAGGCGAGCACCCCTAGAGCCCAGTAAATACGGGGGTTTTGGGGGTTTTTGCATGAAAAACGGAGCCTAAAAATTGTCCCGTCGGACTAGTCCAGGAATGGTTCTCGACCGGCAACAAGTTCCCAGGGCACTTCTTTGATTTTTGATTTGTCAATCAAAGGGGATGGACCATTCGGTCCAGTGAAATCTTCAAAAACTTTCTCCACAATCTTCTTTGCAGACTCACCGGGGTAAGGAGAACTTGCTTCAATTAGTTTGTTTATTTCTTTTGATCGATCTGGCAAACCATTTGTTCGTGAATTGAAAACTTCTTTTTCAAGTTCTGCAAAGTTTTTGACGCGCACAGATGCATCAGCTGCCAATTCACCAGTTGCAGTTAGCTGCCAGTGACCTTCGTTTTCAAAAAAGATAGTTGGCTTTCCAGAAATCAACGGATACTCACCCAAGAATGAGATTCCGTCAGTGACTAATACGTCAGTTGCTAGAAACAACTCAGCGTAAGAGCCGTCTTCATCGACAAAAGTGTTCGGCAACTGATCCCAAGCACTTTTCCATGACGTTAACTCTTCAACAGAAAGAACATTTCTGTCAGTAAGTGTTCCCCAAAGAAATGGATGTGGTCGCAAAACAATATCAATGTCTGGATTTTGCTTTGCAAAATCCAGCATCTGATCTTTTATCTTGGAAAAAACCCCGAAGTTAAGCCAATGTGGGGAGTATGAGTGGTGTGGTGCCCACACCACCCTGAATCCGTCTCCCGCAATTGGCCAACTTGCACTTCCTTCTTGCGCTTGAATGCGCAAATTATCAATTTTCGGTGAACCAAAAAAGTGAACGTAAGAATTTCCACGTTCAGTTGATGCATATGCATCCAAAACATTTTTGTCTTGTGTGAAAACAAGTGATGCAAGTTGGTGAAGACGCTGTTTATACAAGTGAGTAGCAACCAAAGAACCAACTTGACCACCACCTGGTTCGTCATCAGGCTCGTCAACCATCACTAAAGAGAAATATGGGACGTAGGCGAGCCTGGAAAACTCCACCAGGTGGTCAAACCTGACCGCAGGTTGGTAGTTGCGCTGCCAGGGGTAGTTCACAAACACGTAATCAGGGGCCAGATCCTTCAAAACAGCCAAACTTTCAAGGTTTTGGCTGCCCGAACCCCCGGTATTAAGCCGAATATGGGGGATATCCTGGTTTTCGAAGAAGGCATGGGCCTTTTCCTCCTGGGCATAGGCTAGCTGACCCGTGAGTTTCCTGGGCATTGAGACCACAATCGGCTCAAAACGGGGGTCTTTGGCCATGATTTGGTAGATCTCATCCAGGGCATCCCAGGACTCGAAGTAAAGACCTAGAAATACGACTTTGATGGGCTCCATCCCCTAAACCTAGCAAAGACCTAGGAAAGAGCACTTTTTGGGCCAATTTCAAGAAATTTCCCAAAATGACACGATTAAGGCCCCTAAAACATGGGGGTAGCTACCTGTTTCCAAGTGTCCTATATAAAAGTGAAGTTATTCTAGGAAAGTCCCCAAAAACCAAGGAAAACCAGCGTTTTTCTTGGCCCCAGGCACAGAAGGTTTGAGATGAATATCCGGGCATTCGGAAGGCTGCTACTTAGCGGCTTCGGCCTACCCAATGGGGAATTCAGGGAACCTAAATTCTTACCCGCACGGTTTTCGAGAACACTTAACCAGTCTTCTTCTGGGCTTCGAACCCCTATTTCAAAACGTGCTAGAACACTCATTCCGATCACAGCTCTGGCTGGATTAGTCCTTGCCCTATTTATGAACATAGGAGTTGCCCCTCTTCCTGCTAACGCAAACAATTGCCAGGTAGGAAGCAGCTCCTCGTGTCCAGCTACATCACCTCAAGAAATCTTCAACCTTTATGGAACAACCACAAATGGGGTGTATTGGCTGCGTGTCGGCGGTGTCGCCAAAGAAGTCTTCGTCGTCATGGACAGAAGTACTAGCTGGGGAGGTGGTTCTTGGATACTGCTCATGAAGGGTGCAAGAGGCACTTCAAACTTTGGCTACTCAAACGCTAACTTCACAAGCAATACCACTGTGTTGAATGAGTCGTCACCAGCAAACAACAACACATCTGATGCAAAATACGCCGCTTACAACAGCACACCCCTAACGCAGATAATGGCCGTGATCTCCAATCCATTTAGCGGATCTATTTCAAATCAAGGAGATATTGCAAACAACAGTTTTGGCGGTCACACCTGGGTGGAATCAGTCACCGGTGGAGCAACGGCTTTCACTCGCCTTACAACAAACACTTCTTTGAACAATCCAAGCAATAGCATCGCCTTTAGCTCCGTACCAGTCCAGAAATATCGTCAGACAAGCTCCAATGGCTCTACTCAGGTTTTCTCTTTTCAGACTGGTACGGGAATCTATGGACATAACGTAAATTGTGGAACCGGGTATAAGGCGCGTTGGGGGATCTTGTGGAACAACGAGACTGAAAACACGGCCTCTTGCGACGCTTATGTTTGAATTTGTGGCTCTAACGGTTCCACCGACCAGTCACGATTGGGGTCTCGGCGAATTTGCTTTTCAAATCTGGGGAAAAATGGCAGATCCTTCCGCGGCTGTGCTTGCTGCTCCAGCAGCCCCAACTGTGGCCAATGCGGCGCTGGGCGAGGTCAATGTTAGCTGGACTGCTCCAGCCGGATCCCCAACAGACTACGTTGTTCAGTACAAGCTCACCTCTGTTTCATCGTGGGGAACCAACCCATCACAATCCGTTGTTGTTGCCGGAACGAGCACCAGAATCACTGGACTGTCGAATTCAACCTCTTATGACTTCCGGGTAACGGCTAGAACGAGCTCCAATTCCAGCTCCCCTAGTGCTTTCACCTCCTGGTCCATCACGCCTAGGACAATTTCGTTCAACAACAATGGTGGAACTGGAACTATGGCCACTATTGATGTGGCTGACTCAATTAGCACCCCGATTCCGGCAAACACATTTACTCGAGATAGATACACATTCAGAGGCTGGAACACTGCGGCGAATGGCACCGGAACCTCCTACAACAGCGGGGATGGACTCTCTGCAGTAGGTGGAAATGTAACTCTTTTTGCGATGTGGACATCTTTGGATGATAGGGCCTGGTCTAAATCCGATCTATCTCAGAGTTTTGCGTCACGAACAGCACAGGTTATACCTATTGCTCAAGATTCTGCCTGGTCGATAGAGGCCTGGGTGAACTTAGATGACCTTAGGGTGGACGGTCGATGGTATGGCCTATTCTCCCAGGTGTCTAACTCGGATTCTTTGAATGATGGCTATGAGATGTTTTTTAGAAACGACCGCATTTACATCTCTTCTGCCTCCGGTGCAGTAGAAGTAGTTACACCAGTTCCAAAAAATAGGTGGGTCCACATAGCTTGGACCTGGTCGGCTAACGATGCAACAGTTCTGTACGTAGACGGGGTTCAGGTTTATTACAACGCAGCATTTCCTCGGACGGTTTCAGCTGGTTCATTATTCACACTCGGCGGGGTGAGGCGAACCACAGAGGCTTATGAGTTCTTGGGTCATCTGGATCAGGTGAAGGTCTGGAATG
>JAPLCS010000320.1 GCA_026392145.1 Fimbriimonadales bacterium
CAATGTTTGTCGAAGCAAGGTTTTCAATCGAGGGCAGGAGTTTCACCATCAGCTCGCCCGTAGAAGTGCTCTATGGGGGCAAACAACCCAAAGAAATTGAGCGCGAGTAAAACTAATCTAGCGAAAACTACTCATACAAAAAGGATGGTCACATGAACATCCATTAGGAAGTATGTGAACGGCTTCTGCTGTAGAGCAAAATTCCACGGTTGGCAATCAAGCTGCCAGTACCCGCCATCAAAAGTAACAAGAAAAACCTCAAAACAATACTCACCGCGCTGTTGCCCGTTTGATCCACATCAATTGGCTTGCCAGGGGTAACACCCAAGGCAACGCGAGGAGGCACCAAAAACATATCTTTCGCGAGAATGAACACCGTGTACAGCAAGTAAACGCCGCCTAAGAACACCGCCAAACCAATCGCGGTACCCAACCAATCTCGATGGTGCTTGTGAGGTACCGGAGCCTCTACCGACTTCTGCTCCTTTGCTGCTGTGTTCTCTTCCATGATATTTCCGACTAATTTTATGAGATGATTCTATGAGTAGAAAGGCGTTTCGTCCTGAAACACCCAACCCAACTTGCTAAGATTCATCCTGTTTTACCCGCTCAAACCCGCAAAAGTAACATCAAACTAAAATAGGTACAAACGCACTACTTCAGCCCAATCAAAGTCAACTCAACGACCGAACGTAGCCGCTTCGCTCGTCTTATCATTCGGCAAAGGCTTCAACACGAACCAAGCCATAACCGCCGGAACCAGTGCCAAGGTCCCACCCCAAAGATACGGCATAGAAGGCTTAATACTAAAAAGTGTATTCGCGAACATTGGTCCTAAAACACGTGCAAGGGAACCCAATGATTGATTCATTCCCATAATGCTTCCCTGCAACTCCCTCGGAGCCCGCTGTGAAATCAAGCTATTCATGCTCGGTCCCGAAAGGCCATTCGTAAATCCAAGGAGCACAGTCAAAATCAATCCTGGGAAATAAAACGAAAAGAACGGAATCGAATAAAAGACCGGAATAAACGCCGAATAGAAATACCTGAGCGTATTGAGTTCGCCCAACTTCGGAACAATAACCCGAATAAGACCACCCTGAGTAATCGCACCCGTAACTCCAACCACCGTCAAAATCACCGCTCCAAACTGCTTAACATCCGCCTTCGGAACATGAAAGATCCAATTCGGGGCCTCCAATAACCTAAAAAACGTAGCCTCAAGGTTAGTAAATGCCAAGTTCATCATAAAGAACATCAGCAACAGAACTCCAAGACCGGGAATTGCAGCAGCTCGCTTTAACCCCTGAACAAATGAAACACGACCACCATCCAGTCGATGGAAATTAGATTCCGGCACAAACCGCCAAATCAAAATTGTATTCACCAAGCAAAGTGCAGCCGCAAAGTATCCCAAAAGATAAGGTTTGTCGTGTCCAACCTTCAGTAACACCGCCCCTAAGGCCGGTCCAACAATGAACCCCACTCCAAAGGCCGCCCCTAACAAACCAATCTTGGCAGAACGTTCTTCCGGTTTGGTCACATCCGCAACATAGGCAAACGCAACCCCCAAGTTAGCCGCCGCAATTCCCGAGAGAGCGCGAGACAAGTAGAGCAAAAAGATATTGTCTGCATGGGCGTACAGCAGATAAGCCACCACGCTCAACGCTGATGAAAGCAACAGCACGGGACGTCTTCCGTTAACATCGCTATAACGGCCCAACCAGGAGCCAGTGAAGAGTTGAGCAATCGAATACACTGACTGCCCAAAGCCAACCAATAGCCCCACCATCATCGCCGATGCAGAAGGACCCAAGAAGCCGTGAGCAAATCCCTCGCCCCGCAACTGCAAGTCCGGCAAGAACATAGCGAACCCCAACAGATCTAAAAACACTGTAAAAACGAGGGGGAAAATCGAAACCGCCGATTCACGCGATGGGGTCTTTGAGTTTGAATCGGGAGGAATCTCTGCCATTAGAACGAAAGCAAGGTTACCAGCAATGTGATTTTGAATTCCCCACGTCACCTTCTTGCAATTTCTCATTGCGAATACGTATTCTCACAGAAAAATTTGTCGTATAGTTAAGGTCACCTCAATGATGAGATCACGATTTTGGGTTAAATTTGTAGCCGCGACAGCTGTAGCGGCTTCACTTCTGATGAGCGTTTCTTCCTCAGCTCAATCGGGCAATCAACCCTCAACGAATCAAAAGAAACAAGAAATCGTTTTGTGGGGCATATCTCTTGGACCTGATTCCAAGGGTGAAGACTCAGTTATCAGAGCTTTTGAGCGCCTGAATCCCGATTACAAAGTCAAACTGCTCGGCATGGGTGCTGGGCAAATGGACCCTCAGAAATTAATGACCTCCATTGTGGGCAACGTGGCCCCCGATGTCATCAAGCAAGACCGATTCACCATCTCTGACTGGGCATCTCGAGGCGCCTTCCTTTCACTTGATGACTACCTGAAGCGAGATACGGGCAAAGACCCACTTTGTCCATCTCCGGACCAGTACTATCCATCCACTTGGGCAGAAGCAACCTATGGTGGAAAGGTCTTTGCCATCCCTACAGGAGCCGACAATCGAATCCTCTACTGGAACAAAAAAGTTTTCCGATCGAAAGCCAAAGAACTTACCGCCGCAGGACTTGATCCCAATCGACCACCCCAAACATGGAACGAAGTACTCGCTTACAGCAAAGTCCTCACAGAATTCGATAAAAATGGAAACCTGAAACGAGCAGGCTTCATGCCCAATTTCGGAAACAGTTTCCTCTACATGTACGCGTTCCAAAACAACGCAAACTTCCTTTCACCAGATGGTCGTACATGCACTATGAATACGCCCGAGGCACGAGAAGCCCTCGAATTCATGGTCAAGGGATACGACATTATTGGCGGCTATGAAACAGCCGAAAGATTCAAATCGGGATTTCAAGGCGGAGAAAATGACTGCTTTGCCACTGGCCAGGTGGTCATGAAAATTGACGGAGACTGGATTCTAAACAATCTTGCCCGATATGCCCCCGACTTGGACTTTGCCGGTGCTCCGCCGCCTGTTCCCGACGACCGATTCTACAAGCGGGGAAGATTCGTCAACGAAAAAGAAACCTTTGTCACCTGGGTCGGCGGCTTCTCCTATGCCATCCCACGCGGAGCCAGAAACACTGATGGCGCTTGGAAGCTAATCAAATTCATGACCTCCACCGAAGGCAGGCTCATCGAATACACCGCCCAAGCCGAATGGGAACGACAACGCGGAAGAGTCTTCATGCCCCGCCAACTTGCCCAGCGAATTGCGAACGAGGAGGCGGCCAAGCGGTTCCGCCCTGCGTCCCCAGCCTACGCCCAAGCGGTCAATACGCATACCGACATGGCAAAGTACAGCAAAATTCGACCTGCCACCATGGTAGGTCAATTACTCTGGGCTGAGCAAGTGCGGGCAATGGAGGCAGCCTGCTACAAAAAATCCACACCCGAAAAAGCGCTCAAGGATGCTCAAACAACCGTCCAACGTGAGCTCGACGCCTTTTACAGCAAAGAAAAACGTCCCATTGTTGACCTAAAAATTCCGATGTACATCGGGGCAATTACGTTGGTAATTTTTATTGCAACATTTGTTGGAATCTTCAAAAAAGCAAACCTGGGCAAACTTGAAAAGCACGAAGCTAAAGCCGCTTACTGGTTCGTGTCCCCGTGGGTTTTTGGCTTCTTACTCCTCATCATTGGACCCATGGTCGCTTCCCTCTTCTTCAGCTTCACACAATGGGACGTACTCAACGAAGCCAGGTGGGTAGGCACCAAAAACTACGAAGATATCTTTACTACTGACTGGTCAATGGTCAGCAAAGCCCTGAGCAATGCCGCATACCTCGCCGGAGTAGGCGTCCCCCTCGGATTATTTACCGGACTCTCCGTTGCGCTCATTCTAAATTCAGCCGCAAGAGGCATACGGTTCTATCGCACCATTTTTTACATGCCATCTATCGTTCCCGTAATCGGCAGCGCAGTGCTATGGACCTGGGTACTGACGCCCGATGCAGGTAAAGGCCTCATCAACGCTTACTGGAACCAGACCCTTACCCCGTGGCTCAACATCCCACTCCCCGGCTGGCTAACCTCTGCCGAATGGTGCAAGCCCGCCCTGCTAGTCCAAGGATTATGGGGGGCAGGCGGTGGCATGGTACTGTGGCTCGCGGGTCTCAAAGGTGTCTCAACCACCCTGTATGAAGCAGCAAGCATTGATGGTGCCGACTCAACACGACAGTTCTGGTCTATCACATTTCCCCAACTCAGCCCGCTCGTCTTTTTTAACATGGTGATGGGCTTCATCGGAGCGCTCCAAGAATTCGATCGAATGTATGTCATGCGTCCAACCCTTGACGGACCCATCGGTCCCGATGACAGCATGCTCACCCCAGTATTCTTGCTCTTCAACAACGGATTTGCGTACTTCAAAATGGGCTACGCAAGTGCCCTGGCGTGGTTTATCTTTGCCATCGTTCTCGTCGTAACTTTTATTCAATTCAAGTTCAAAGACCGATGGGTCTACACGGAGACCAAGTAGTAATTCAAGAGGAAAAGGAGCAACTATGGAAACGACCACACCCACATCCATCGCCCCCGGAATCATCTATGCCCTCGGCACAATCGCAGTCTGGGTAGCGTTTTTCCTCATTCTCACAGTTGCCAATGCTCTCGGGGCAATAATTGCCAAAACCCCCGATTCAGATCCTTCACGAACTCGCATCCGGATTGCCACTCAAACCGTCTCTGGCATTCTTCTATTTCTGTCAGGCGTCAAAACCACCCACGCCTTCGAAAAAGAAGGTTTCAAATTCCCACTCACATGGTTCGTGATGCCGTGGACCGCATGGGTCGCCACGTTTGCTCTCATCTTTTCCATCATACGTCTTGCCCAAGCACTAACCGGAATCACTGCCGCCGAAAAAGCAAGTGCCTGGAAGTCGTGCATCATCGGCGTCATCATTGCAGCTGGCATGGTGTACCTCTACCGCCTCGACGAGGCTAACAAAATAACTATTCTCAGCGGCGGAATCCCAATGAGCCTAGGCAAACTGCTGTTCTTTTTGGCGTTAGCAGTTCTGGCCGTCCAAGGCATGGCACTCACCGCCAACTCTGCCAAGGCCCGCGGATGGGGCAAATTAGTTGTCACCCAACTCACACTCATCGCAGGCTCAGTCATCTTCGGAATTCCTTTTGTCTTTCTACTGGTCACCTCCTTCAAAGAAGACATCGACATGAGTTCAAAGAACGGCATTGTTTGGATTCCCAAAGTCACTGACACCGTCCAGTACTTCAATGAAGATCCGTCCAAAAAGCATTACGAAGTGGAATTCAACGGTAGAACCGTCGAAGCACTCGTAATGAAGGAGGTCAATGGGCAGTACCAAATGGACACGTTCAAACCAATGTCCATTCGAGGAACAACCTTCTTTGTTGACAAAGACAAAGTCAAAGAAGTCCCCGTCAATGCTAGGGTCTACACAACCGAATTCAATGGCAAAGAAATAACTGGATTCGAAAGAGAAAATCTCGAAGACGGAAGAAAGATTCTCCGCATTATGAGTCCGGCCGACCAAAAAGGCAAGGAGATCACCGTCCTTCCCGATAAGGTAACCCCCGTGAGGCACGTCGGTCTTCGAGTCCAAAACTACCCTGAAGCATTAGACTACATGCCACCAGAAACCTACACCGGACTGGTCTATCTCAAAAACACCCTCATTCTTGTCATTCTGGGCGTCATAGGTACCATCACTGGCTCAAGTGTAGTTGCGTACGGCTTTTCCCGAATGAAGTTTCCCGGAAGAGAAAAACTGTTCACCATCCTGCTCGCAACCATGATGCTGCCCGGAGCGGTAACCCTTCTTCCCCAATTCCTCATCTTCAGAACCCTAGGCTGGATAGACACCCTTTATCCTTTGTGGGTACCCGCATTTTTCGGATCCGCGTTTAACATCTTCCTGCTTCGGCAATTCTTCAGTCAAATCCCCATGGAACTCGAAGACGCTGCCAAGATAGACGGCTGTTCATACTTCAGAACTTTCTCCGAAATCATGATTCCTCAAATCAAACCAGCCCTAGCCGTAATCGCTATCTGGACATTTTTAGGCGCCTGGAACAACTTCATGGGTCCGTTGATTTACATCAACTCGCCCGAAAACATGCCCCTCAGTTACGCGCTTCAACTATTCAAGGGTGACCGAAGCAATGAACCTGGACTACTAATGGCGTTCACAAGCCTTACCTGCATACCAGTTATAGCCCTCTTCTTCGCAGCTCAAAAGTACTTTATCGAAGGCGTGACACTATCAGGTCTTGGTGGACGCTAAGTCGCACCATTGATAAAAAACGCGTGAACAAAACAAGCGAAGAGGTCAAACGACTTCTTCGTACTTTTCCATTGACAAGATCCCAGCGAGTTTCTCGTCCGCTAACCGTGGGTCGCCCTCTAAGAACCGGTGTTCGCGATGCAAATAGCGGGTCGCTCGATATTTGCCAATAAACTTCCAATCATTGGCACCCTCTCTCAAAAACACAGGGAACGGCGTGAGCTGAAGAACCGCTGTGCGCGCACTGTTTTCACGCTGAGGACCAGCCGCAACCAAAACTTCATCAGGAGCGTTTGGGTTAGTCTCCAGTTGAAAACATCCGCACATCACCCGAGCATTCTTCATAGGAAGAAACGATTGAACTCCCCCTCCGAGCATCTCATTGATTTGTTGTCGGGTGTAGGTTAATCCAAGTTTCGGAACTCCGGGCATAACTACAGTATGCGTCTTATTTCATGTTTCAAACCGTTTTACTAAAAATCCTGTCAGTTTGAACCTAAAAGATTTGGTGGAGGCGGGGGGAATTGAACCCCCTTCCAAAATCGCCTTCCCAGCGTTCCCACGAGCGTCTTCTCTGTACTTATTCTCGGGGTGGACCTCTGCCGAGACCGCCTAGTCAACCCTCAGTCCGATTTTATTTAGCCGACTTCACTCCGAACAGAAGCTCAGCCTAGCGATCCAGATTTTTCAACGCAGGAAACGATCCTTACTGGATCAGAATCGGCCCACGCGCTGCGACTTAGGCAGCGAATGCAAAGTTGTTGTTTGCAGTTACTTTGTTTCCCGTTTTTTACGTGGCCAACGAGAATCCACGGCTCGCAACGAAGAGTCGCTTCGATCCTGTCGAAACCTGACGCCCCCAGTTGTCTATATAGTATGACGCTTAAACCAACGCTCAGGTTCATTAACCCCGTAATTCCGCTAGGCAATCACACCCTGAACCACGTTTCCGTGAACATCCGTGAGCCGGAAATCTCGACCAGCGTGGCGGAAGGTCAGCTTAGTGTGGTCAAATCCAAGAAGATGAAGAATTGTCGCATGAAGATCATGGACATGGACAGGATTCTCCTCAGCCTTGAATCCAAATTCATCGGTGCTACCATAGACAGTTCCACCCTTCACGCCGCCTCCTGCCATCCACATCGTAAAGCCGTAATGATTGTGATCCCGGCCATTCATCTTGCCCGCATTTGCACCCGGTGTGGGTAGCTCAACCGTCGGAGTTCGACCAAACTCGCCACCCCAAATCACAAGCGTCTCTTCCAGCATGCCCCTCTGTTTCAAATCAGTGAGCAGCGCCCCAATCGCCTGATCACACTCTTTCGCAAGATTCCGGTGAGCCACCGCCAAATCATCGTGGCTATCCCATGGCTGCCCCTCACCATGATAAAGCTGGATAAACCGGACTCCGCGCTCCGCAAGTCTCCGAGCAATCAAACAAGAACGAGCAAAATTCCCAGGACCATACATCTCCCTTGTCTGTTCCGATTCTCGAAGTACATCAAACGCATCCGTGGCCTCGCTCTGCATACGATAAGCCAACTCAAAGGACTGAATCCGACTCTCCAGCAGGGGATCAGCCGCTCGCTTCACCTGATGCTCTCGGTTCAATGTCTGCAGCAAATCAAGTTGAGACCTCTGATCCGAATCGAGCGTGTAACGATTCTTGATATTCTCAACTAACTTCTCAATATCCGTCTGGTTCGGATCAATATAAGTTCCCGCCAGAACTCCTGGCAAAAAGCCGGACTGCCAATTTTGAGTTTCTTGAATGGGATACCCACCCGGACACATAGCAATATAGCCTGGTAAATTTTGATTCTCCGTTCCAAGACCGTACAACACCCACGAACCCATCGAGGGCCGAATTTGCCTCGATTCTCCGCAGTTCATCAACATCAACGAGGGCTCATGATTGGGAACATCGGCATGCATCGACCGAATAATGCACATATCATCAACATGCTTCGCGACGTTCGGGAAGATCTCACTCACCTCAATTCCTGACTGCCCGTACTTCTTGAATTGGTACGGCGAAGCCAATGCCGCCCCAGTTCTACGCTCAGTAGGGAGATTCAGAGGAACCACCTGACCGTTGTATTTAATCAACGCAGGCTTGGGGTCAAACGTATCGACCTGCGAAGGACCACCATTCATGAACAAGAAAATAACCCTCTTGGCCTTCCCCGGAAAATGTGGTTTACGCGGCAAAAGTGGATTGCTGGAAGCACTACTTTTAGTCTGAGAGGCAAAAGCATTTCCGCCGAGAACACTCATCAATCCCAAAGTCGCAAAGCCATTCCCCATTCTTCCCAGCATTTCACGGCGGGTGAGAAAGAGGTCTTCAAGTTTCGGTTCGTGATCAAAGTGCGACATAGTTCGTCATTGGATTCGTCAATAGAGTCGTCATTGTAAAAGGTTAGTCAATGAACATAAATTCATTGCTCATCAACAAAGTCTGGGCAAGAAGTGCAAGTCGAGTGGGAGGTAGCCCGCTGGGTACAGCAAACTCAGATCGAGAACTCCAGCTACCGTTGCTTCCAACAGAAACGATATCGGGCGACCAGAAAAATGCATCGTAGCCATCACTCTCATTCAATTCAACAATAAAATCAATCGTATCCCCCTTTTGCACTTCAATTGACTGTATGGACGCCGAAACCGTAGCATGTCGAACCGACCATCGCCCCAAGAGCCCTTTTCGACTCGAAACAACATTGGCGACAATGCCATCACCTAGTTCACTCGGATGACTGATTGAACCAAACACATTCACCTTGCCAGTAATCGTCGAAGTCCATCGTCGAATAGCAGCGCTCTTCTTCGAATTACCCGGATGCCCGCCAAGCGCCGAGAGTTGAACCCATCCAACAACAGAATCTGGCATATTTTTCCCCGCCATATAGTGTCCCTGCAAAAAGACAGGCAGCGGATTAAATTCGACGCTCCCATCCGCATTCACCCCTCCTTGTCCATAGCTCCAATCATCGATTACCGACTTTGGTTGCGCCTGAGAAACAAACTTCGAACAATTCGCAAGTTCAGTTGGCGTCGGATTTCGCAAAAGTACCCTTTGGAATAATGCCTTCACTTGTTCATCCTTCGTCAGGGTCGGCAAAGTCGAAGCAACCAACGCAGAATGCTCAATCGCAAAGGGCGAATTCATCATGAAGAGAGCCTGTTGGGGAACGGTGGTGAGATATCGCTTTGCATTCGTAGAATCGGGAGATGCAAAATCAAAAGTTCTAAACAGTCCCGGTAGGTTTTGTCTTTCAATGAATCCGTACACAGACCGGCGATTCGAAAAAGGCCGATTCCACAAATCCACTGACTTCCCTCCAACGGCCGACAAATCCAACTTGCCAGCCACCTGTAAAACCGAGTCTCGCATCTGTTCGAGATCTAATCGACGACGATTCATCCGCGCAAATAAACGATTCTCCGGGTCAGACTTCAAGACCGACTGACTGGCATCAGAACTCTGTCGGTAAGTGGCTGACATTACAATCCACTTGTGCAACTTCTTGAGCGACCAACCCTCCTGCATAAACCTCGTCGCTAGGTAATCAAGCAATTCAGGATGCGTTGGTGGTTCACCCTGATACCCAAAATCAGAAGGCGTTCGCACGATTCCTTGCCCAAAGTGATGCATCCAAACTCGGTTCACAATCACCCTTGCAGTCAATGGATTCTCCTTTGAGGCAATCGCCCTCGCCAATTCAAGCCTTCCGCTACCGTTTTTCCAACTTTCCCTGGCCTGCCCTTTAGGTGTAAGTGCCGCCAAGAACCGACGAGGGGCCCAGGGTTCGGTTTCTCTTGCATTGCCATGGCAAACTCTGGCCGAACAGGAGCATTCCCATTCAAACTCTTCAACTTTGCATCTAATCGACGAACTTCATCTCGTTGAGTAGCTCCAAAACTTTTCAACAAAGTGGTAAGTGCTCCTCCCATGGCAAGGTCACCCTCCCGAAGCGCTTGAAGAGTCTTCTTCACTTCACCTGAAACATTCTGGTCACCCCTCAACCGCTTGGTTTCTTCTCGAATAATTCGCTCTCTTTCTCGGTTCGTACTCTCAACCTCACTCTGATACGCTGCCCAAGGAACACGAATCGATTTATCTGAAATGGCAACCGTTGATTCCTGAGACGAATCAAAAACGGCATAAAGTGAGTAATAGTCTTGAGTGGGAATAGGGTCAAATTTATGGTCATGGCACCGGGCACAAGCCACCGTGAATCCCATCATGCCCCTCGTCGTAACATCGATTCGATCGTCAACTATATCTGGAACACTATTCAAAAACCGTCTACCCACCGTCAAAAATCCCATCGCAGCAAGAGACGATCGATCCTCTGACCCTGGTTGAATCAAATCCGCCGCAAGTTGTTGAATCAAAAACTGATCAAACGGTAAGTCCTGATTCAATGACTGAATCACCCACTGCCGAAAGGTGTACGCATTCGGATAATTACGGTCTTCAACAAATACATAGCCCTTGGTATCGGCATACCGAGCCACGTCCAGCCAATGACGAGCCCACCTTTCTCCATATCGAGGAGAGGCGAGTAAACGGTCCACTACTCTCTCGTAAGCTGTGGCCGATTTGTCAGAAAGAAATGAAGCCTGTTCCGCGCTCGTGGGTGCAAGCCCCGTGAGATCATAAGTCAATCGTTTAAGAATCGTTCTTCGATCTGCTTCTACCGAGGGAGAAAACTTCTTCGCCTCAATCCGAGACAAGACAAACGCATCAATCGGGTCGCGAACCCACGATTGGTTCTTGACAATCGGAACCGTAGGTCTCCGTATCGGTTGCAACGACCAAAGAGGCGGTCGATCCTTGGCCGACAATTTACTCGGCGCAACCTCAGACTCTTTTGGCCAAGGAGCCCCAGCCCTCACCCAATCGACTAAATCAGCAATTTCTTGGGGCTTAAGCTTTTTCCCCATCGGCATCTTGATGGGCCCCTCATGCTTAATCACCCGAATCAAAATGCTTTTATTAGGATTCCCAGGTTCCAAAATCCTGCCATTTTCAGAGCCCTTCGCCATCGCAGCCGCAGAATCAAGTCTCAGACCCGCAGAGGAAGCCGTTTGTCCGTGACAACCGTAACAATTTGCCGCAAGTACCGGTCGCACTTTTGTTTCAAAAAACACCGTTTGCTCAGGAGTTGCAACCGGTAACTCAACTTTCGTCTGCATCGACAGAGCCACCGCAACCATCCCTACCCCAACACTTGGAGCCAAAACAGACCGAAAAGAAAACCGCAATCGCATGGTTGAGATTCCAAACAAGTGAATTGCCCGTCAAGGCGATATTGTTAATATAGCCGAAGCATCTTCTAGTCGTTCAGAAAAGCCGTGCACTTGTTTAAATCTATGATTACTTCACAACAAGTGAAGTTCAGATAAAGAGTTCAAAACCTCACAAATAGCTTCAAATTAGCCCCATAGCAACCATAAACTTAGATTCAAACGGTTATTGAGAGTTACAAAAGGGAGCAAAAAAATCTCGATCAACATCATAAACAGTTCTAGGTTTGACACCAAGACCATGCTTTTCCATGAGCATTACTAATCGATCAGCATCAACTAACTCTATCGGTGGGACCCCTTCACGTTGGGCTTCAATCAAGGCTTCTCTTGTAAAAAATCCTGTGGAGATGATTATCCCCTTATCCGTCCGACCCGACATAGCTCCTCTAAAACTTCGTATTTCGGGTGAACCAATAGAGCCCTGGTACCTATTGCATTGAAAAATCACAGTAAAAGAAACTAAATCATTTACTCGTATCAACCCGTGTCCATCAATT
>JAPLCS010000402.1 GCA_026392145.1 Fimbriimonadales bacterium
AGGAGAAGAAGCACCCTCAGGTGCATTAGGGTCGTATGCCGTGTTTTCGCTCATGAGAATACTAACCTAACTCCAGTTTCTTAAGTTCCTGTTGTTCCTTTGCTCTTTTGGTTGTTGCTTCAGAATCTTGGTCCGGTTCTTTAGGTTCATGCTCTCGACCATTGAATCCATAATTGTCAAACATTTTTTTTGCCTTGGATTCATCAATCTCTTCAAAACTACCCTTGCCTCGCTTTGTCGGCATTCTCGTCATGGTGATGTTTGTTTGAGGGACTGATTTTGCAAATGTGGCTAGTGCAGCTACCTCTTTTGCTTGCACGGATGATCCAAGAACCTTTACTCCTTGCTCAATTATTTCCGGAAGGTTCATCCAGTTTTTAACGATTTGCGATTTGAAGGCTATCAGGAATTGACGTTGACGTTCGGTTCGAACAAAGTCGCCGCCTTTGTCTTTTCTAAAACGAACGTAGCACATTGCATCGTAGCCATCCAGGGTTTTAGGACCTGGTTTGAAATCAATATAGAGCCCTCCCGCCACATCGGTGTATTTCATGGCAGTCTTAATGTTGACTTTTACACCACCAACAGCATCAACCAATTGTTGAAAGGCCAGGTAGTCAATAACAATTGTCTTGTCAACTTTTACTCCTGTCAATTGCTCAACTGCTTGTTGTTGCAGAGCATCTGCTTCACTGGGCTTAGCTAAATTGTGATAAGCATTGAGTTTGTGGACTGGTCCACCAGGTAACTGAGTTTTAGTGTCTCGGGGAATAGAAATGCCAGTGATAGTTTTACGATCAAAATCAAGGTGGGTCAGCAAAATCATATCGGCTCGACCTGCTGCTTTCAAAACCTTTTTCCCACCTGGAGCAAGATTTTCGTCACAGCCTAGAATGAGCAAATTGAGGGAATCTTTCCCAAAGGTTTCCTTTGGAGGAACGTTGATGTTTTTTATGATTTCGACGGCGACTTTACTTTTGCTAATCCATCCGTAAATGGTCCCTACAAAAGTGGCAAAAACGAGAAATAGAACCCAAAGAGTTGTGCCGATTGTTTTTTGAAGACGCGATTTTTTGCCTGAAATCTTTTTTTTGATTCCTTGCTTTGGTTTGTTTAGCGTTTCAGATGGTTGCACTGGTTTCCTTAACAATTAGTTTATCGGTAAAGTTGCTCAATAAGTGTCGGGACGATGAGGTAATCGAACCCGAAATGTTGTACCTACTCCGATTTCAGAATCAATTTCCACTATTCCACTGTGACTTGCTGTGAGTTCGAGAACTATTTTTGTTCCCCAACCACTGCCACCGGCTTTTGACCATTGGCTTCTTGCATTTCCAGAAAGAATCCTTTTTGCGACATTTTCTGGCATACCAGGTCCGCTGTCAACGACTTCGAAGATGTGGTGGCATCCGTCAAAACTGCATCGGATAATTACCGTACCTAGTACTTCGTCCTCATCGGCAGAATCCAATTCATTTTCATCCAAAGTTTCTGCTACGGCTTTAATTGAATTTCCGATCAAATTTTGAGCCACTCGGAACATGAACAGCTCATCAAAGTTCGTTTCGGGAGCCTCTTCTTGAACTTCATATTTGAGTTCAATATGTAAAGATCTTGCCTCTGATTCTAAGTAGTGCCCCCCTTTGATGACGGTTTCAGACAACTTGCCAAGTTGAAAATTAGGTCTCAGTTCTCTTCCTGCGGACATATCTGAGATGAGTCTTGAATAACCAACTATTCGGTCAACTGACTGTTTCACCTCAGTCATAATCGGCTCGAAGACAGTTATATAGTCTTTTGGTTCATTTGACCAAGTTCCTACTTCAACCTGTCTTTTAATGGAATCAACTTCCATTTCACCGATGCTCACATTCGCGTAGAGGCTGGCGGCCAAGTTCCCAATGTCATGACTCACTTTCCCCATTCCTAAAAGCTGAGAAGCACGTGTTGATTCCTCTTGAAGCCTAAAGTTCAGATAGGCCATAGTGGCAACCGAGGCGATGGTATCCAAAACAGCTGCGTCTGTCTCAGTAAATGTGCCCTGGTGTTTGTTCAAAAGCTGAACTACGCCGATAGGATCTTCCATTTCCATTTGCAGCGGAGTTGCTATCATGTTCAAAACCGGCACACCAGTAGCTGTTTCAAATGGATTCCACTCCGACTTTGGTCGAATAGGGATTTCTTTGGTCATTGTTTGACGGTTCTGAAAGGCCGCTCCTGCAAATCCAAAATCGTCCGCAATGTCTTTAACTGGAAGTTTAGGCTCTATTTCAGGTGGTAAAACATGTTGAAATACAAGCCTCTTGGCATCTGGTTCGTGAAGATAAATGGTTCCTCCACCTGCTCCAACTGCTTCCACACAAATTTTTAATACATCTCTCAGGAGACTATCAAATTCGCCGTGTCCTGATAGGGTATGAGTTGCTAATTGAACTGCTCGAATTAGCCTCTCATTGACATCCATCAGC
>JAPLCS010000009.1 GCA_026392145.1 Fimbriimonadales bacterium
GCTTTCGACTCCGGGATCTGCGGCAGGTGTGTCGACAAAGGAAATAACCGGCATTCCAAAACGATCAGCCATGTCGAAGAGTCTGATTGCCTTCCTGTACCCTTCCGGCTTTGCCATTGCGAAGTTCCGCTGTTGTCGTTCTTGAATGTTGCGACCCTTTTGATGTCCAACAATCATGACTGGCTGACCTTCGAAGAGGGCTGGACCGCCAATGATTGCATTGTCTGCAAATCCGTTTCTATCACCTTGGAGTTCAACGAAGTCTTGGAATAATGCGGTGACGTAGTCAAGGGTGTACGGTCTCTTCTGAGCTCGTGCAACGAGTACTTTTTCCCAGTCCCCTAGATTCTTGTACATAATTTCCATGTACCGATCTCTTCCCTTCTCCAGGTCAACAATTTTTTGTTCAAGGAGCTGACGCTCGCCGTCGTTCTTTTCTTTGATTGCTGCGACTCGGGCTTTGTTGATGAACTCATCGAGTTCAACTAATTCTTTTTCCCAGTCAGCGTGATTTTTTGCTGCCACGTTCATCCTCCTTCTTTGTTTGATTGAGAGCACTTAGGCTGAGAAACAAATGCCCCCCAAGCGTTCGCACAAGCGACGCCAGAGTGGCTCTCATCTCCTTACGATTTACGATTGCATCAATCATCCCGTGTTTCAGGCAAAACTCTGCGGTTTGGAGATCGTCGGGCACTTTGCTCACACCTGCTTGCTTTGCAACGCGAGCTCCAGCGAATCCTACCAATGACTTTGGTTCTGCAATGATAACGTCTGCCACCGAAGCGTAGGAAGCGAGTACTCCTGCCATTGTAGGATCAGTAAATACACAGATGAAAGGAACTCCTGCTTCTCGGCATCTTTGAACTGCTGCAGTAGTTTTTGCCATTTGCATGAGACTTAGAAGTCCTTCTTGCATTCGGGCACCACCAGAGGCACAGAAGATGATAGCGGGAATCTTTTCCTCAGCTGCTCGCTCCAAAGTTCGGGTTATTTTTTCGCCAGCTACCGAGCCCATTGAGCCACCCATGAAACCAAAGTCCGCGATGGCTACTGCAACTGATAAACCATCGATTTGTGCTTTACCTGCAGTAATTGAATCGTATTTGCCAGTTTTTTGTTCAGAGGCTCGAAGCTTATCAATATAATCTGGGAATTCTAGAGGATTGCCCGATCGAAGGTTAGCATCTAACTCTGAGAATGAGTCTGGATCAAATGTCCAAGCAATCCGGGTTTCGGATGAAAGACGGTGGTGGTGACCGCAATAGTTACACACCTTTAAGTTCTGCTCAAAATCGAGAGAGAACAACGTTTTCTTACAGTGAAGGCACTGTACAAACGCTTCTGATTGTCTCATAGCCTTTGCGTTCAAGGTCTCCTATGGTACCACTTCTTAGTCCAGCTTCAGTGGCAAAACAAGCAGATTCCGGTATTGAATTGGACCGTGATCACCCTGAAACATAATGGGTCCCTTGGGCTTTTCATTTGAGAACATTGCGGCTCTGGTGGGACCTGTTACTTCAATATGTTCTTGAACTTTCACTCCATTCAGCCTGACTTCCACAAATTTGGCATTTTCAATTTTTTTGCCTCCCTTAAATCGTGGAGCTCTA
>JAPLCS010000229.1 GCA_026392145.1 Fimbriimonadales bacterium
ATCTCTGCCCCTGTATAAGTTCTTGTCGTAATTCCCAAGTTTGAAAGCATTTGGAACCGAGCTCCAGTCGAATCTCGCAGACTTCGTAGGTCAATAACTTCACCCGTAGTGCTAGAGAAAACTGGGACTGAAGTCCCAGTGGACGCAACCAATTCAACCGACTTGATTGTTACCCAAACGTGATCATTACCGTCCATCGAATCTGATGCGAACAAAGTCAACCCGCTTGAAGAGGAGGCTGTACCGCCACCACCACCGCATGATATGACCGATAGTGTGGTGACAAGTAGCACTACACTGGTCGCGATTCGCCGTACAGACTTACCCAATCTTGATGAAAAGAATCCCTCCATAGAAGATTCGTACCACCATTTAGAATATTATTCAAACCAGCAATTGCTTGGATTTTTCAATTAGGACTTACCCAGTCCTTGAGATCAGTTGAGCTAAGTTTTCGCTCCGACAGTCGGTTTCTATGTAGGAAATGTTCCAAAATCGCGACAAGTTGCTCCAATCTGTCGCAAGTGTCGGTACTTTCAAGAAGTACTTGCTTTCGAATCAATGGGAGGTCTAGCATGCTTGCAATTGCAAATGATAACTTTTCAGGGTCCTCAGGAAAAACAAAAGAAGCATTGAATTCCGTTGAATCAATGAGTTGCCTCAGCATGGCATCGCTGTAATTTCTTGCAAGATTTGTCAATTGCTGCATTTCAATGTCAGTTTCTGCCCTCGCACCATCTACAATTGGTTGCACAAAGCCCCTCAAGTAAGGCAAGCTAGCATCGAATTCTCTTATCCTAAAACGCTCAGTGCCTAACACAGTGATATCCATTCGTCCATCAGGAAAATGATACACATCCATGATGCGAACGGCCGTGCCAATTAAGTAGGGTTCCGCTTCGCCTTCAACTTCTTCGCCCGTACGAATCATCACGATTCCAAATGGTTGGTCATTATCTAAACAGAACCGAATCATTTGCCGGTATCTCTGCTCGAAAATATGAAGTTGAACTCGCGAAAATGGAAATAGCACCATGTTAAGAGGGAATAAAGGCAACGAATAAATCTCTTCCTCTTTCATGTCAATAACCATTTATACTGCAGAAACGGTCATACTAGAGAAGTCATTTTCTGGCGCGCCGTATTATGGTGCCCAAGTAGACGGGGTTTTTAGAAAAAATGTCTCAGGAAATCAATCGTATTCGTGAACTGGAAGACGAAATAATAAGTCTTCGCAGAAGAATCAATGAACTTGAAACCGACAAGAATCTGCCGAGCGGTGCTCGTGCAGAGCAGCCTGTTGATGTCACCCCCATCGACCAAGCCGATGTAACCCTACGAAGACTTGTCCAGAGAATCGCTATGATTCTTCAAGCGGAAAAAATTTTAATCATGTTCCATGACCGAGAGATGGGAGACTTGAAAGGTATTCCACCATCTTTTGGAGTTGAAGATGAAAAACTATCGGCCTTTAAAGTTCGTGCAACTCATGGAGTTTCTGGGAAAGTTTTTCGAGATGGCGAACCCATTATCTATCACGATATTGAAAGTGAAGCCGAAGCAAAGGAAGAAGCATACGGATTGCTCAGCGTTCAGAACGGGGTGTGTGTTCCTTTGGTCATTGAAAAGCGTGATGAAGAGAATCGTGTGATTGATAAATCCACGATTGGTGTTCTTCATGCCTTTAATAAACGACACGGCGAGGACTTCAATGAGGAAGATGTTCGACTACTTGAACGGATGGCAAGAAACGTTGGCTCAATTATTGCCAACCTCCAAATGTATCGAGAAGTTGTTGAAGAAAAAGAAGAACTTGCTCAAACATTTGAGTCTCTTACCTCCGGTCTGGTACTAATTTCTCCAGAAGAAAGAATTCTTCAGATCAACGCCACAGCTCGTGCAGTGTTTAATGCACCACAAGACGCACTTGGAAAGGATGTAAGCATTGTTATTAACGATGAGAAAGTGGTTAAAGCCATCCAAAACGCCTTATCCTCAGGAGACTCTGGCAAGGTTGAAACTCACGTCATTCTTGGAAACAGTGAACGAATTTATGAAATTCAATTCGCAACGGTAAGTGGGCAGGACGGCAAGGGTATTGGCGTGGTTGCCATTCTGTCAGATGTTACAGAAGTTCGAAACATTGACAGAATGAAATCAAGCTTTGTAGCTATGGCTTCTCATGAACTTCGAACTCCACTCACCGCTATTAAAGGATTCTCAAGCACGTTGCTTGAAGGTCTCGATGTTGACATGTACAGCAAAGAAGATCAACGAGAGTTCTTGGGCATTGTGGTGGGCGAATGCGACCGACTTCGACGACTTATTGATGACCTGCTTAACACAAGCCGGATTGAAGCAGGCGAATCACTTAAGCCGAATTACACTCATGTTGACATTAGAACCCTACTTGATAAGGTTCAAAAGGTTCAGCAACAAGCAACAACTAAGCACACTGTCAAGTTGGAAGTCGCAAATGAGTTGCCAGACTCTATAGTAGGTGACGAGGACAAATTGGATCAAATATTGACCAATCTTCTTAACAATGCGATTAAATATGCTCCAAACGGTGGTGATGTCACTATCCATGCAAAGCGAGAGGGCAATGAGCTAGTCATTGGAGTAAAAGACCAGGGACTAGGAATTCCAAAGGATCACTTGGGCAAGGTGTTCGAAAAGTTCCACCGAGTCAATAACGAGGACAATCGAAAGATTTACGGCACGGGTCTTGGCTTGTTCTTAGTGAAACACCTTGTCGAAGGAGTTCACATGGGCAAAATCTGGTGCGAGTCGGAAGTAGGTGTCGGTTCAGACTTCATTTTTAGAATTCCAACAGACTTGGATATTGAAGAAGCTAAGGCAATGACCGATTAAGAAGCAATTCTTTGTACATATGAAGGCTGGTGACTAATAGTCACCAGCTTTTTTTATGCCAGCATAAGACCAAGTAGAATAGCAAAAGCATGAAAAGTAAAATTGCAGTAGCTGGTGCGATTTTTGGTGGACTCGTACTGTGTTGTTGTGGTGGCTCTGTTTTCTTTATGAGTCGCACAATAAACGAAGTCAAGGATCGAATCAATAAGAGCCGGGAGTTTGCTCAGGAAGCCATTGCAACCACAGCTAGAACATGGAAAGAAGAGGATTTTGCTGCGTATGCAAGTTCAGAATTTAATACCCCTGAGCGAAAAGCTCAAACCAAAAAGATGTTCGCGGTTTTTAATCAAAAACTTGGCAAACTGTTAAAGCTAGAACCGATAAAAGATCCCGCTAGACGTGGAATTCGAGCAACAGAAAAAGGATTCCAAGTAAGTTTCAAGACCACTGCTGAATTTGAAAAAGGCAAGGGGGAATTTGAGATTACAGTTCAGAGTAAAGGTGAGAATCGAGTAGTTTCTGATATCAAGCTGAACTCTCCAGCGCTGTTTGAATTGAGCAAGATGGAAGTCGAAAAGGCTAAAATTCGACTCAAGAACGAAAGTACTTCTAAGAGTAAATAGTCAATGCGGCAAATACGAAAAGGCCGCCACCCAACGGCAGGTGGCGAGCCTGAGGTTATTAGCTTGACGCTAATTCTGGAGAGGAGATTATCCTCGGAGGAGCGAAAGAACTTGCTGTGGAAGCTGATTCGCCTGAGAAAGAATCGAAACGCCAGCCTGTTGAAGAACTTGGAACTTCGTGAATGTAGTCATTTCAGATGCCATGTCAACGTCTCGAATTGAGCTTTCAGAAGCCGTCATGTTTTCCTTAGCTGAACTCAAAGATCGGGCATTAGAATCTAGAACGTATCGTGTGAACTGTCCTACTCGGCCACGTGCTGAAGAAACTTGCTCAATTGCACGGTCAATAACTTGAAGAGCTTGGGTTGCACCTGATGATGATGAGAGGTCAATATTCGCAAGGCTCATATTTGCAAGTACATCGTTTCCAAGCTGTGCAGAGTTAAGGTTTGGTAGACCGAGCAATGCGGTTTGATTAGCATTTGCACCAATTTGGAACGTAGCAGTACCAGCGTAAACCCGTCCTACGGCCGTTGTGTTCCCGATACCTGTGTTACCAAGTTCAGTCAATCGAATTGAGTTACCATCATTATCTCGAAGAGTGAGACCGTCAGAACCATTCTTACCGCCCTGGAAAGCTACCGAAGTGCCGTTAAAGTTTACAGTTGCTGCTGCGTCCACTCCAGCTTGCTGAACTGCGGTTCCAGCAGGAGTGAGAACACCACTTGGATCTGCAAAGTTGATCTTCGCACTTGTACCAAACATTGTGCTGGCAAGTGAAATTTGGTTAGTAGCAGGATCAAAGTTCGCCGAAACACCAGTCTGACTGGTCGCACCGTTGATCGAATTGATAACAGTCGTCGCAGCCGTTCCAGTTGGGAAGCTGAACGAAACACCATTAATGTTAAACGAACCACCACTCAAGATGTTGCCACTGGTTAACGCAGAAGATGTATAGGATGCTCGCGTAGCAAGAGCGGTCATCGTCATCGTAACTGGAGCAGAAGTTGTGATAGGCGCACCACCGAACATACCTACGAAGGACATTCCTTGGAGGATCGCAGAGTTTGAAATCTGTGACTGAACCCCTGATGAGCCGTCAAGTAGTCGCCGAGTACCGAACTGAGTATTTTGCGAAATCCGAGTAATCGAGTTCGCAATGGAGACCATCTGGTCTTGGTTGGCTTGGATCTGTGCCGAGCTGAGGGTGGCCGTGTTACCAGACTGAATAGCAAGTGCTCGAGCGTCAGACAGAAGCTTGTTGACTTCTGCAAGAGAGGCTTCAGCCGTCTTGGAATAGTTGATTGCGTCTTGGTTGTTACGGTTTGCAGCGTCAATTGACAAGATTTGTGATCGGAAAGCTTCCGAAGCGATCAATCCTGATGGGTCATCACCTGCACCATTAATTCGGAGACCCGTACTGAGTCGTGTAATCGATTCCTGCAAGTTAGATCCAGAACTATTAAGGTTCCGGTGTGCAACCATTGCAGACATGTTTGTGTTAATGCGAAATGCCATTGTAACCTCTGTGAACTGACAACCTTATGTCAGTGCCGTTAATGAGATTGTTGGCAACACCCTAGCAACTTCACTAGGGTTCGCTTCCACATTTTTCAAAAAATGTAACCAAGTATTTTTACTAGTTCTTGAAAAACTAGCAGTTTTCTACGACATTTGAACCTGAAAAGCGATTTTTTAAATTCTGATTCACTGTAAAACTTTTCTAAAAAAATTTGGAAATTCGAAATTAAAATTACCAATTCCCGTAATAAATTCTGCAAAAAAGTGCACGCTTCCCCAGCGTGCACCAAGTAAGAACGATTTGTTAAGAGCTTAAGAGCTCTTCTTTTTTCGCCTCAACAAGCCAAGCGCACCGAGTCCAAGAGCTGCCATTGTAGCCGGTTCTGGAACCGGAGCCACACCACTCTTTGTTTTGAGATTAGTAAAATCACCCCATCCTTGTGTAGGGTACGAAAAGTTGGTCAAGAAGCCATCGTTACCATAAGTTGCAGTTGTACTTGTAGTTGTGTGGAACCACATACCCAAACTTGTGGTGAAGTTAATGCCTTCCCAATTCGGACCGCCAGCAAACTTATTGACGATATCCTTGTTTATCGTGAACCGCATGGTTCGGTTTCCTGAAGCGTCAACTTCATCGGATCGAATTGTTTTTAACCAAGTACTTGCATTGGATGAGAGACTGGAAGCAATTTTCACCGCATCGCCAGCAGTACCATCTCCATTTCCATCCTTATACGATGTAGAAGCGTTCAAACCGTTATAGCCATAGATACTGAGTTTAGGGCCTTTAACTTTGTCAGTATTATCAAAATAAATTGCGGCTAATTGTCCCGCAATCCCCTTTGGATTTGGGCCGTCATTGAGAACAAGCCAAAATGCATCTGCCTCTTTACCGCCGGGATTCTTTCCAAGCGTTGTCGACCAA
>JAPLCS010000257.1 GCA_026392145.1 Fimbriimonadales bacterium
TTCATTGAGCGGTCCAGATTGACCTACTAAGTCATAAACCGAAATAGTCGAAACAAAACAGTAAAAATCAGTTTTTAATCTGGTAGCGGCAGAAGCTTGTCCATTGAGATAGCAAGATACGTCCAATACTGCATCCCAACAAACTCCTTCTGCCAACCCAATATCATCAATCCGATCTCCTAATAAATGGCGACAAAGCGGGTACTTCTCTGCAGGAAAAAGGTCTGCACCGGTTCTACCGCGGTGGAACAATGTGACCTCATGTCCCTCAGCCAGTGCTCTTTCAGCAATAGCACGGCCCACAAATTGTGTACCACCCAATATGAGGATATTCATTGACTATGGGTGTACCTTGTCAGAGGTCCCCATTGCCGTTCCAATACCTGTCAACCTCGGCGATGGTCGTTCCTCTCCCCACTAACTGATTGATAGGAACATACGAGGAATGTCCATCTAACCAGTTCACAATCACACGGTTAGCATCATATCGCCCCCAAAGCTGACCGGTAGTTCGTGCATCACGCCCAATAGCCGCTGGATCTGCAGAGGTTACTGGAAGCCAGAATGACGGAGCGTCAACACGATGGTATCCAACTGGCTGCCGCACAATCGGCTGAGAGGGTGAAACGAGATCTTTGCCAGTAGCTTCAGCAAAAAGCACTGTCTGAGCGGATGAGCCGAATGCAGAGGCTGAAATCCCAGTGTAGCTAAGAGCCCCAAAAGGACCCGCACTAATCGTATTCAAATACCTTCGGTTATAACCGTAGCTCGGAAATGCTCCCGCCAGATACCAATAGGCACAGCCTGACTTATCAAATCGTGCGGCATTAGGGCACGCACTGTAGCGCATCGCCGGATCATCCGCCTTATCGTTTACATCCAGAAAGATTTCGATATTCTTGGTATACGGTTGCAACAGAACAGGATAAAAATAGAATCCATAGGTTGAAGGAATCGACCGATCTGCAGGATTGAACCAGCGCAATGGGGGCAAGACATCATCCGAATCTGCAATGTACATCATGGTTGCCATCCCGATTTGCTTCATATTAGCGATGCTGGTGGTTTTCTTCGCAGCGATTTTCGCCTGAGCAAACACAGGAAAAAGAATCGCCGCCAAAATGGCAATAATCGCAATCACCACTAATAGTTCAATAAGCGTAAAAGCCTTGGTTCGCTGATCAGTTGACATCACGTGTTATTCTTCGTGGTGCCTGACCTGTACGAATGCTCAAATATGACGATTCTTTTCGCTGATGATGAATCAAAAAATCTCAGTCATTTGAATCTAATCATCATCAAATTTGATGGATATAGGCTCAATGCTCACTCATTGACAGAGTAAGTAATATATTTGGTATGAGCGACGCACCACAATCACATTCGAACTGGATCACAAAAAACCAGAAAACGAATCCTGCTGAATACGGTCGATACGCTCGCAAAGCAGTGCAACCACAAGTGATTCGTGTCTGCATCGTCACTCTTTATGTGTCAGTGGTCGCTATCTCAGCTCAATACTTTCAAGACTATAAAACGGGTTTGGGAGTAGCAATACTCCTCACAGCAACCCTCTATCTTTCAATGACCTTTCGCGGAACAAGCGAGAAAGTTTTGCGCAAACTCAATGGCAGATTCTTCGACGAACTCAAACAATTCGAATTTCAATCCGATGGCTATTTGGTTCGGACATCATCAGGCAGTTACAGCTTTAACACCTATGCAAGCCTCCACAAAGTGCAAGAGGAAAATGGAAACCTGATAATCTACCTCTCACCCAGTTACGTTCACTTTGTTCCCAAAAGCACTTGGCCTACAGAGGAAATGTACCGCGAAGTAACCAACCACCTTAAATCAAAAGGGCTATTAACTTAGCGGTTTCCATCCTCTAACGAGCAATGAATCTGCAAGTTTTAAGCTAACAGCCCCATTGCCGAGCGTACTTCAGTCATTGTCTCGGCAGCGACGGCACTTGCTCGCTCGGCTCCCTTTCGCAAAATCTCCCTAACTTCACCATCATTGAGTTGAGCCCTCCTTTCTCTCATGGGCCGGAAGTACTCATTAATGGCTTCAACACACTCAGACTTATTCTGCATACATCCGCGCTCGCCACGAACATCTTCATCCCATTGGCTTTCCCATGTTGATGAATAGACCTTCAAATACTGACAAACGGCACAACCTTCGGGAATTCCTGGGTCAGTCTTTCGAATCTTTGAAGGTGTGGTGTATGCACTCTTCAACTTAGCAGCCGTTTCCTCCGCCGTATCTGAGAGATAAATGCAATTGTCATAGCTCTTTGACATCTTTCGCATATCAAGCCCTGGCAATTTTGCCCTTGTCTCATCTTGAGGAATCAAATATTTGTATTCGGAAAAAACTTCACAATTGAACAGCCGATTGAATCTGGCACCAATATCATTGCCAATTTCCAAGTGCGGCGCCTGATCCCTTCCAACAGGCACTCCAAAGGGTCGATACAGCAATATATCGGCAGTTTGCAAAACTGGATATCCGAGAAGACCATATGGTTCCCTCTCGTTACTACCCATTTCATCTTTCTTTTCTTTGTAAGTTGGAGTTCTTTCCAGCCATCCCAACGGAGTAATCATACTGAACAGAACATGTAGCTCGGCATGTTCCTTCACATGACTTTGTACAAAAATGGGAGATTTATCGGGATCAATGCCAGCAGCAATGTAATCCTTTGCAATCTCAATAGAGTTCGCACCAATGGTGCTCGAGTCGTCAAACATTGTTGTCAACGCATGCCAATCAGCGACCATGCAGAACATTTCATAGCCTTGATTCTGCAAATTCACCCAATTCCTCAGGGCACCCTCATAGTTACCAATATGAAGTCTTGGATTTGTAGGCCTCATGCCGCTGAGAATACGTTTACTCACCCCCAAGGTATACCCAGGTTCTCCAACTACAAGAAAGGTAAATGCCTACTTACAGTACATCGCTGGGAATACCGAGCAACACAGAAACAATTCGCTTGATAAATGGATACATGAAATTACCGAGAACATCATAGGGTCCGGGCGGGATTAAAACTAATGCCAAAAAGATGAACATTCCCGGTCCGTGGCAGAACTTCAACCAAGCAAATCTTTGCTTATCGGGAAGTAACTCAGAAACCAACCAGTGCCCATCCAAAGGGCCAAGAGGCACTAAGTTAAACACAAACAAACCAGTATTAATCAACACCGAAACCAGTGCAAAATTGGTCACTAGTTCAAACAAACCACTTCCCCTGAGTTCCGATCCAATCGGAACAAGGATAAACCTCAATAAAATTGCCCAGAAAATCGCTTGCAACAGGTTAGATAAGGGTCCCGCAATGGTCAGAATGAAATTGTCAACTCGCCGATTCCTCAACTTTCTCTGATCCACTAGAACAGGCCGCCCCCAACCAATCCCAACTCCCGCAAGTGAAGAAATGAGCATCATAATCGTGCCAAGTGGATCCAAATGAGCGAGAGGGTTGAGAGTAACGCGTCCTTGACTTCGAGGCGTGTCGTCGCCTGCCATGTCTGCAAATTTGGCGTGACAATATTCGTGGATAGTAATAGCGGGAATAATCGCCGCCATTTTTATCGCAACTCCCAGTAAATCAACACTCATATTTCAACACTCATTCTTGTTCCGTTCACCTTTTCAATCAGTATCTACGATGTTCACGGGCCCAACAATGTTCTCCAGTACCGATTCTCGTGAGAACATATCCTGCCACTCATCTCGAGCGACCACAAGCACTGGTAATCCATTAGACCGAATCAAAACTGTCGCAGGCCTAGGGTAACGATTATAGTTGCTAGACATTGAGGCATTGTATGCCCCCGTAGTGAGTACCTGTAAAAGGTCACCTTTTTCCAAGTCGCTCGGCAAAGCGACGTCTTCAAACAACAAATCTGTCTCACAATGTTTTCCTGAGACGGTCATCGCCTTCGTTGTCATGGAAGGAAACGACATAACAGCACCTGGTCCATCCGTGGTGTACTCCCACAATCGATTGCTTCGTGCCACTCGTTCAACTTCATACTTCGCCTGATACATGACTGGTCTTGGATTATCACTTAATCCGCCGTCAACAGCCACGTAGATTCTTGACTCAGTCTCTGACTTTGGTACTGACTTTACAACTCCAACAGTGTACAAAGTTACCCCTGCTTCGGCAATCAAACTTCGACCTGGTTCTTGTGCAATTACAGGCGATAGCCCCGCTTTTTCGAGTGCTGGTACTAGAGCTTCCACAATAAGCCGACAGTAATCAGCAGCGGGCATCGGCTCATCTGATTCCAGATACTTCGCTCCCAACCCACCACCTACGTTCAAGTACTGAGTTTCAAACCCATGCTTCCCTTTCATTTCTGCGGCGAATTCAGCCAAGAAAAGGCCACCGTTCACTTGTGCCTCGGGATCTAGAAGTTGAGAGCCGACATGACAGTGAAAACCCACAACCTGCAGACCCGCTTTTTGTGCCTGCAAAAGTGCCTTTTCAGCAGATCCATCCGCTATATTGAATCCAAACTTAGTGTCAGCTTGGCCAGTCGAAATGCTCTTATGCGTTTTTGGATCCACACCTGGAGCAAGTCGAATAACATACTCGGTAGTCGAA
>JAPLCS010000079.1 GCA_026392145.1 Fimbriimonadales bacterium
CAGGAGCAGGAGTTTCATGGTCTGCAAACACCACAGACTCAAATTTATCCTCAACGGTAGGTTCAGCTGGCTCTTCCTTGGGCTTGAACGTTGGATTTTCAAACTCGTGGACTTCCTGAGTACCAACAACATCATCAAAAACCGAAGCCTTTCGTCTCAAATCATCCAATTCCTGAAGCGCAATCGCAAGTTTCGCTTCAACATCAGCCTTAGCCGCAAGTTGCTTCTCGAGCACCTTCACTCGCATCGAAAGGTCATTTTCAGGGGTACCAGCAAGGTTCAAAGCCGCTTCAAGTTCCTTAATCTTTGCCTCAAGTTCCAGAGAGTAGGCATGAAGTTCAGGAACCTGGTTCGCTTGTTCCGTAGCCGCATACAAATCCGCTTCAAGTTTGGCAATGCGCATTAAATCCTCGTCAGTTCGACCAGCCGAACCTGACTTCTTTTTACGCATCACGTCAAGGAGAACACTGGCACCAAAGCCAAGGCCTACTCCAAGAAGATTTGCTGGGAGACTAATGAGTTGTGCAATATCCATCAAACGAACCTCTACTTCCATAAATTGTCGTCCAAAAACCCAGTAATAGTTAGGGGGAAAATCAGATTCAACGCAAAAATGTCGACCAACTGACATGAAGCTTATAAAGAGAAGGTAAAAGAGGGAGAGAAATCATGAAGAAACTGTCTCTTCTTATGCCCTTCATTCTTTCTGGGATGGTCTTTGCCCAGTTCGAATCAGGACAAAACAAACTCCCTGTCACCAGCGAAGGTCCGCTCGCAGACATCCTCGATGGCCTAAAGCCACGAAGCCTAGGTCCAACCAACATGGGTGGTCGGATCATGGACATCGCAGTGGTTGCCAAGGACCCACGAATTTTCTACACCGCAACCGCATCCGGCGGCCTTTGGAAAACCGAAAACGGTGGCATCTCGCACACTCCAGTATTCGACTACGGTGGAAGCGTCAGCATGGGAGCAATCGGGCTGTCTCAGTCAAATCCAAATGTCATCTATGTAGGGACAGGCGAACAGTCAAGCCGAAACTCCACCGCGTGGGGAGACGGTGTCTATAAGTCCATTGATGGCGGGAAAACTTGGAAACATCTAGGACTCACTGACACCCGACACATCTCAAAAGTCGTAGTGCATCCCAAGAATCCAAACATCGTTTATGTCGCAGCAATCGGTCGCCTGTGGGGACGTAGCCCAGAACGAGGCATCTACAAATCAGTAGACGGTGGCGCCCACTGGACCCAAGTATTCACCCAAGGTTCCAGAGCCGGAATCATCGATCTCGACATGGACCCCAACAACCCAGAAGTCCTGGTCGCATGCGCATGGGATCGATGGCGACGCCCATACGTCTTCAGCAGCGGCGGCATGGATTCTGGAATGTTCAAATCCACCGACGGTGGCGCAACTTGGAAGAAAATCGGTAAAGGCCTCCCCACCGGGGACCTTGGTCGAATCGGCGTCAACATGTGGGCGAAGAATCCTAAAATCATGGTCGCGACCGTGGAATACCGAGTGCCTGGAGCCCCTGTCCGCGTCTCAAACGAGGAAATGGATGACGACAACAATCGTCGTGAAGAAAACTTCGCCGCTGAGTTCGAACTTCAAGCAACACAAGCCACTACAAAAGCACAAGAGACGAAGAAACAAGAGACAAAGAAACAAGAGCCCAAAAAGCCAGAAACAAAGCCCGCACCAAAGCCAGATCCTCGGTTCCAAAACGTACCAAGCGATGCGCAAATGAATGGCGGCGGACTCTTCATGTCCAAAGACGGTGGCGAATCATGGGAACTGATTAAACAAATCAACCCACGACCGTTCTACTTCTCTACCCCGTTCATTGACCCCAACGATGTCAACACCATCTACGTGTGCGGAATGAATCTCCACCGATCCACCGATGGCGGTCAAAAGTGGAAGTCAGTCGCTCCAAACACCATCCACGCAGACCACCACGCACTCTGGGTCAACCCAGCAGATTCAAAGCACATCATGACTGGCTGCGACGGGGGCATCTACACCTCCAGAGACGGTGGCAACACATGGGCACATAGCAACAACATGCCAATCGGACAGTTCTATGCCGTCTCCTTCGATGGCCAAGTTCCGTATAACCTGTACGGCGGCCTCCAAGACAACGGTAGCTGGATGATTCCAAGCCAACACCCTCGCGGAGGAGTTGGACCCTGGGACGCCGTCTCGCTCAACGGTGGCGACGGATTCTATGCCGAAGCCGACACAGTAGAATCCGAATGGGTCTACAGCGAAAGCCAAGGCGGAGCAGTCGCACGATTGAACCGAAAAACCGGTCAACGAAGAAGCATCCGACCATCCTTGAGTGGCGAATCCCTCCGATTCAATTGGAACACACCTATCCACATCTCTCCCCACGATAACAAAACAATCTACGTCGGTAGCAACAAACTGATGAAGTCAACCAATCGAGGTGACACGTGGCAAGCAGTTTCCGGAGACCTCACCACCATGAGTCCGATCAAAATTGCAACCATTGAAATCGCCAAGGTACTGAGCGTCAACGCAGAATCGACAGGGGCTGAAAACCACTGCACCATCGTAACTATCAACGAATCTCCCCTCGAGAAAGGCAGAATCGCAACTGGTTCCGATGACGGACTCGTCAATATCACCCTCGACGGTGGTCAAACGTGGACCGACATAACCTCCCGAATCCCAGGCGTCCCTGCCAACACATGGGTAAGCCGAGTCGTATGGTCAAAATGGCAAAAAGACCGACTCTACGTGTGCTTCGATGGTCACCGAAACAATGACTTCAAAGCCTACGCCTACGTCTCAGAAGATGCCGGAAAAACCTTCCGTTCCATCTCAAATGGTCTACCAGAATACGACAGCATCTACGTCGTCCGAGAAGGCGAAAAGAACCCGAATCTCCTGTTCCTCGGCTCAGAAATGTCACTGCGATTCAGCATTGACTTGGGCAAATCATGGAGCAGAATCCGAGGTAACTTCCCGACCGTAGCCGTCCACGATGTCAGAGTACATCCAAAAATGAACGATCTTGTGATCGCAACTCACGGACGCTCACTCTGGACCATCGACGTCACCGCACTCGAAGGGCTGGGAGGTTCACTACCAGCAAAGCCTGCCTTCCTTGGCACCTCACCGGCAATCCAAATGCCATTCGTCAGCGGAAACCCACTCGAAGGTGAACTGTTCTTTAACAGTCCAAACACCCAACCATTCGGACGCATCTACTACTATCTTCCTGCGGACCTCAAAGATGGAGGCACTGCCACCATCAACATCACCACTCCAGACGGAAAGCAGTATAGCGTGGCTTCCGACGAGTCGGTTCCCAAGAAGAAAGGCGTCAACATGGTTCGATGGAGCCCACGAGTCGACGGACTCCCTGCTCCTGCAGGAACCTACAAAGTGGAAATCACTCTCGGCACCGAAAAGATGTCGGGAACTTTAGAAGTCCTCGCCCAAAAAGGCTTCTAAACATAAGGAGAGAAAAAGAGGCTGGTTCTAATGGAACCGGCCTCTTTTTTGGCCTCTCCAACCTCAAGAACATCTTCAACCCCTCGCCCCGTCCCCCAACAACTGGTTCTCCTGAAATGATCCCATTTTGGAGTCCACCTTTTCACAGGGCGACTCCTCAGATTTCATTTGTGGAGTGCCTCGAGTCGCAAAACGGCGGAGTCGTATCAGCGGTGACTTTCAATCGTCTGGGCGATAGAATGTGCTGTTCGCATCAGAGGGCTAACATAAACTTCCTTTGGCGAAGGAAGAAACCCTCCGATGAACGGTGAA
>JAPLCS010000183.1 GCA_026392145.1 Fimbriimonadales bacterium
ATTCGGCATCCTGCTCGATTTCGCCATTGGCCTGATAACCGATGGCGATCGTAAATTGCTGTTTCCGGAGTTCGATCGGGTAGTTTTGACGAAGCCTGTTTGCATAAAGTTGTTCCCCTGCCCTTGCTCCCTTGGCCTTCGCCTCTCCGGGATTGCTCTCATCGGCTACATTAAAGAGGAATTTGATGTGCTTGAGTTCCGCCTTATCAAAAGCTTCATAAAACCGTTTTGTCGCCCCGCTGCAGAATTCCAAATACTGCTGGGCACTGATTTTATATTTTGGGTCTTGCGGAGTTCCTTTGTAGAGCTGCCGGTCTCCCGTCGAGCCAAAGGCAGGCTGGATGAATGCAATGACTTTTCGTTGCTCCTCAGGGAGAGAGGCGATGTGATCCGCCAGCTTGCCGATAAAGGAGTGGAAGTATTTGATGTAGTTTTCGTCGAGGTAGTACGGAAAAGTTTCTTTGCCCTTCCCTCCACTCACAGTCACCTTCGGCACTCCTTTTTCATAAATCCATTCAGGCGCGTTCGGGCCGGTCCAAAGGACAAAATAGTAGTAATAGTTCCCCTTCACCGCATTGCGGATGTGAGAATCCATTTGCGACCAGTCGTAGACTCCAGGCTTGGGCTCCATATCCGCCCACTTAACTCGATCTGCCTCCCCTTTAATAAAAGGAAACCTCACTGAATCAATAGGATCGTTTTTGCAATTAGCATAAAAACCCGCCCACGGTGGGCGTTCCATCGCGGTTGCATAGCTCACTGCAAAAAGCAGAGTGCTGATAAGCCATGGAAGGCGTGTGTTCCTACAAGAATGTGGGTTCTTCATGTCGTGATTTCTGTCATGTAGATGCCGGATTGCTTTTTCCTAATCTGTTTCTTCATCCGCTTTCTTCCGTTTCCCCTTTTTCTCTTTACCAGCTTTGGTTGCCTTTCCCGCCTCAGGCGTCACCGGCACTATGTCAGACACCTCGGGGGACTCCAGTTTGCCGCGATGGACTTCAATCAGGCTGAAGATGTCATCCTTGTCATCGGTGTTCACTAGGGCGAAGTCCGCGCCCTTGGTTCCACCCTGACGAAGCACCGCATCCTCCACGGTGACCCTTTCATGGTGCCACTGCTTATCACCTTTCCCAGATACGTTCAGGGCCGTCTTCATACCCTCCTTACCCGCGTCGTAATCCAGCTTCCAAGTCGAGCCTGCTGTCTTGTCATACCAAACGACGGTCATCGTCATGACCTTCGGTTCACTACCGCCGGAGAAGCCCTCGTGCAGCTTGAAAAGCATCATGTCTTTACCTGAAGCGTGCTCAAAGCCGCGGGCAAAGCGGGAGTAGATGGATGAGGTCGGAGTTATCGGACCGCCCACGCGCCATAGCGGAACCGACGTGGCATCGGCGTCAATCTGATACAGGAAACGGCCATAGTTGTCCGGCCAGATATCCCAACCTACGTCGTTGAATCCGGTTTGGGTGTCTCGTTGGCGGACTTGCCCCAGCAATAGCGCATCCTCGTCGTCCACTGCCGCCCCATACTTGGCGTACGCGGCGCAGATTTTCAGCATCCGATTCTCATTCTTGCGTTGGGCAGGTCCGAACTCTGACTCGGGATAAGCCTTAGTATCGGCAGCATCTAATCCTTTGTGTAGAGCGCAGAAGGCATCGGTGGCGGTCTTGGGATAGATCTGTCCGGCGTAACGGTTGAAGAAGTAAAAGGAATAGTCGAAGCCCTGTTCCTTGCACGCATCTATGGCGCTCTTGGTGACATCCCAGACACTCTGACCGCCATTAAGGGCGTTGATCGCGCCCCAGTAAAAATTGAGTGGGACGTTCAACTGATACCACGGCTTCTGCCAGGTCTGATCCATCTCCGAGCGTCGGAACAGCGTCAGACCCTTGG
>JAPLCS010000258.1 GCA_026392145.1 Fimbriimonadales bacterium
ACTGATTGGCCCAAGCATCGTTGAGGTAAACCTATGAAATCACTCTATCTCACTCTCGTCCTTCTGACACCCGCTCTTGGCTTTGGTCAGGCTGACAAAACTGATGACACCTTTGGATCACTCACTCCAAAGAACTACAAACCAGTATTCCAGACGAGAACGGCCAGAAAAGTGGGCGACATCCTCACAATAATCATCAGTGAAACTTCAGCAGCTCAATATCAAACGAACACTCAAAATCAGAAAAAGGAGGCTAACACGGTTGGCCCAAACAAAGTGCCACTCATGGACTGGCTCAACGTGGGCCTACTGTCCCAACTCACAAGTGGTGGTACGACCTCTGCCGATGCTCAGCTGACTACTACCGGACAATCGAACCAGCAAGGTCGACTCACCGCTAGAATGACAGTGGTCGTCAAGCAGATTCTTGCCAACGGAACACTGGTCGTTGAAGGAACTCGAGCAGTAAAGTTTAGTCGAGAAACACAGACTCTCACGCTAAGCGGAATTTGCCGAATTGATGACATTCGATTTGATAACTCTATCTTAAGCGAGAATCTTGCCAACGCTGAAATTAAAAGCGAAGGCGTAGGTGCAATTTATGAACGGCAGCGACGTGGGCTTGTCACGAGACTTCTGGATTGGTTGTTCTGATGAAAAAGTTGCTTGTACTACTATTCGTGGCATTAACTGCTTATAATTTTGCCCAACAAAACCCTCCCGCTAAACCTGATCTAAAGCGTGATCAAGAAATTAAGGACGAAATGGCACGCCGCATGCAGAATATGAAGCGCGCAGAACTCAACGGAGTCGCTGTTCGCATCAAAGACGTTGCGCGATTCCGAGGAGTAAGAAGCAACAAACTCATGGGTGTTGGTGTAGTCGTTGGTCTCCAGGGCACCGGTGACTCTAGAAAGAATGCACAAGTCTCCCAAGCAATTCAAAACTACATGAAATCCATGAATTTTGACATTGATGTTTCTCGAATGGATGCCCGAAACGGTGCTCTAGTCATTGTTAGTGGCGACTTACCCCCTTTTGCGACCAACGGACAGCTTATGGATGTAACGGTGAGCACCTTTGGAGATGCACAAAGTCTTCGAGGTGGGCAATTGTTGCGCACAGAACTCTATGCAATAGGCGATAGTGATACTGTTTACGGAATTGCCGAGGGAGCGGTTAGTGTTGGTGGATTCGGTGCTTCTGCTGGGGGTAACCAACAACAAGTTGGATTCCTGACTGCTGGCAGGGTAGCTGGTGGTGGCATGGTTGAAAAAGGTGCCCCAACAAAGCTGGTTTACGATAATCGAATGTTTATTGAGCTCTATGAAGTGGATCTGACTACAGCCACACGCGTTCAAGAAGCCATTAATAAGCGCAACCCCGAATTTGAAGCAGTAGCAGAAAGCGGTTCAACAATCAGCGTCTCCTTGCCAAAAGGCATGAATCCAATTGTAGCTATGGCAAAGCTCGAGGAAATTACCGTCATGGTTGACAATGCAGCTGTTGTGATTGTCAATGAAAAGACAGGCTCCATTGCGATTGGCGGTAATGTCAAAATTGCTCCTGTCGCAATCGCACTTGGCTCAATTAGCGTCAACATTGTTGAAGAAGTAAGCGTTAGCCAACCGAATCCATTCTCACGAAACGGTGATACCGCAGTTGTTGCGAACCAGAGAGTCAGCGCAGACCAAGGTCCGGCAGACGTGGCAGTGGTTGCACCAAACAGCACCATCGCCGACTTGGCACGTATTTTTCAAGAATTGCGTCTCAAACCAAACGACATCATAAACATCCTTCAGTTGCTCAAGCAGCAAGGCGCACTTAAGGCGAGGTTGATTTTCCAATGATAAACGGTGCGTTAGCGATGCAAAAGATTGCCTCCACAGTGAATGAAGCTGGACCAGAACTCCAGAAACTGAAAAAGGCTACTGATTCACTTGAAGCATTTATGTTCAAAAGTCTCCTCCAATCTATGGGAGGCAAGAAAGGACTTTTCGGATCAACTGTTCCAGGCGGAGAAATCTATAAAGACATGATGGAGCAATCACTCTCAGACATCATGGCAACCAGAGGCACTCTCAACATTGGCAATACCATCTTTCAGAAGGTGGCTCCTCTTGCCCTCAGTCAAATTCAGGCCCAAAAGGTCTATCAACCTAAAGTTTCAACAAACTCAATCGAGAAAAAAGCATGAAAGCAAAAAACCTCCTCAATCTATGGGCCGAATGGCTCTCAACCTCAGAAAAGTTGCTCAGATGTCTGCATGAGCAGACTGCTGCAATAACACTTAGAGATGTGCCACGAGTTGAAAGACTCCAGCCAGACCTCGAGTTGTATACCGAGACCCTTCGAGGTATCGATACCAAAGCAGTTGCAGAAGCACAAAGGCTGGCCGAAGAATTGAATGCACGCGTTCAAAACCTTCGAGGTCTTGTCGACGTTCTTGATAAGAACGAAGGCGCTCAGGTGCAGCTCACGGCAAACAAAATCGTCATAGCTTCCCAAACTATTCGTGATGTAAATGCCAAAAATCGAAAGTTGATCGAAGGCGAGATGCACTACATCAACGGCACCCTTACACTCATCGCAAAAGCAGGAGCAGAAAAGAAGGGCCCTTATCGAACGAGAAAGACTTCAAACACCTCCATTCTCGTTGATGCCGCTGCATAAGGAGACACTATGGCAGGTTCATTCCAAGGTATTGAAGTTTCAAGTCGTGCGCTACGTGCCTTCCAACGACAGTTGGATACCACTGGTCACAACATTGCAAATGTAAACACAAAAGGCTACTCACGACAAACAGTAGATTTAGTTTCTACTGACCCTTCCCAAACCATCATGGGCAAGTTGCTCAATGTTGGAACTGGTGTCAATATTGCATCAATAAACAGATTGAAAGATCAGTTACTTGAGGCAAGAAAACTATCTGTTCAAGGTGATCAGGGTCGATACGAAACGAATCTCAGTAACTTAGAAAAGGTCCAGGCAACCTTTCTTGATGTCGATGGCAAAGGAGTTAGCAACTCCCTTGATTACTTCTTTAATTCCTGGTCGGCGCTTGGATCAAACCCAACAAGTATGGCCGCAAAGCAGCAGGTTCAATTTGCTGGATCGGACCTTGCGAAAAAGGTAAGAAATTCTTTTGAAAACTTGGATAGCCAGGCAAACTCACAGGAAAAGCTCATAGAAAGAACCTTGACCGACATTCAAGCACTCGCTGACAAGGTAGCAGAGCTGAACATCAATATCAAGAAGGATATGGCGGCGGGTGGTTCACCTAACGACATGATGGATAAGCGCGATGAGGCTTTGTCTGAACTGTCAAAGCTGATTAACATTCACACGAGTCAAGCACCAGATGGCACGCTTTCAGTATTCATGGGCTCATTTGCTCTTGTTGATCAAGTTGGGTCCCGACCATTCCCCACTACGTATGATGCGGCTACTAGTACCGTTTCTAAAGATGGACTCACCTGGCCTATCACCGGCGGAAAGCTTAAAGGTCTCTTTGAAAATGTGACTCAACTCAACTCATTTAAGGGGACTATGGATACTTTTGCGAATCAATTGCGCAATCTGGTCAACACCATACACGAGGGAGGAATTTCAAATGGTGCAACTGGTCGAAATTTCTTTAATGACTCGTCGCCGCAAACGGGTGCTAGAGATTTTGATCTTGACCCAGGCATTCTCACGAATGCTTCACTGATTGCCACTGGCACAACGTCAGCAAAAGGTGATGGTTCAATCGCACTGGCTCTATCAGATCTTAGAAACTCAGCACAAGCTGGTTTGGGTAACCAAACCATAGGCAACTTCTTTTCAAGTTTCTTAGGAGTTGTGGGAAGTGCAGTGAATACAGCAAAAAACAACGTTGAAACTTCGTACGCCCTTACTGAACAAGTGGATCAGCAAATTCAAGAAACCTCTGGAGTCAATCTAGATGATGAAATGGCAGATATGTTGAAGTTCCAGCGTAGTTACCAGGCAGCGGCCAAAGTGCTTACAATGATGGATCAAAATGTGGGAGATTTGATTGATATGCTCCGGAGATAATTTTGAGTTTTAGACACAAAACCTACAGACTCAACTCTTGAAATACCAATAAATATACTAGGATGCGATTAAGTACGAATTACCAATTTGATCGAATGCAGTCGAGCGTCCAGCGCTCGGGGCAGGCGTACTTTGATGCCCAATACAAAGTGACCACGGGCAAGCGCATGAACAGGCTCAGCGATGACCCTGCAGCCATTGAGCCATTGGTGTCCATGAGAAGTCTAAAAGCGTCCATGGATCAATATAACTCAAATCTCAAAGTTGCAAGTAACACTTTTGCTGCCAGTGAAAACGCATTCTCAGAAGTTGCGACTATTTTGAATCGAGCCAACCAACTTGCTATTTCAGGTGGAACTGCGACTGCTAGTTCAACTCAGCGACAAGCAATGGCCGACGAAATAAAGTCACTTAGAGAACGAATAATTTCGCTGGGCAATACAAAAGCGGCCAATGGAGATTACATTTTTTCAGGCACAAATTTGGATGTTAAACCGTTTCAAGACAATGGAACCGTCGTGACATTTCAAGGCGATACGATGAATCGTTTCATTGAGTCAGGCCCTGGAGAACGTATAAACCTTACTCTTGCAAACTCCAAGCAAGCCTTTATGGACTCAATCACCAGGTTGGATGCGCTTCAAACCGCATTAACTATGGGGGATCAGGCAACTCTAAACGGTCCTATGCTGACAGATTTAAAGTCATCTCAAGATGCATTCAACCAATTACGTGGCGAAATTGGAATGAAAACACAGTCACTACAAGCCACAAAAACCAATTTTGAGCGAAGGTCTCTTGACCTTACTCAAGGAATATCTGATCTCGAAGAGGTAGATCTTTCCCAAGCAATCACGGATATGAAGAAAGCTGAAACGGCCTACCAAGCCGCACTCCAGGTCACAAGCATTGGAAGCAAGTTGAGCCTGATGGACTTTATCAGAGGATAATTATGAAGCTAGAAGGAACTCGTTTCGGAACGATTGAATTTGCAGAAGAAGACCTGGTCACTCTCCCAGACGGGATGATCGGATTTTCTGAATTCAATCAATTTGTCATTGTGAATACTAAAGATGAAAGCCCTTTCAGATGGTTACAGTCGCTAGAAGAACCCAAGCTGGCGTTTCTTCTTGCATTTCCAGAAAGAATCATCGGAGACTATTCACCAGAAATCCCTATTAAAGATGCATCGGAGTTGAATCTACTGGATACTGCTCCCTACCTTGTATTTGTCACTGCCACCATTCCAAAAGGTCGACCAATGGAAGCAACTGCGAACCTTTCTGCTCCTGTGGTTATCAATGCTGATTCAAGAATTGGTAAGCAAATTGTTTTAGAAGATGAAGCTTATACCGTTCGCTATCCAATCTTCGAGCAAAGAGCGATGGCGACGGCGGCTTAAATAGAATTACGAGTTTCCAACCAGATGTTGGGATGAAATTGAGATTTCATCCCAACAAATTTTGCAGATTCACCTTTCATCATTCAAAACTTAGTGACAGAAATCTTTAGATTTTTGGTCCTGAAGCGTATACTATTCGATATCCAATGAATTGTTGGATGCCAAGGAGGGCGTATCGATGCTGGTCCTCACCAGAAAAGTTAATCAATCAATAGTCATTGGAGATAACGTAGAGATAGTGGTCCTCGAGGTTCGGGGAGAACAAGTTCGTATTGGGATTAAAGCTCCCAAAAATGTTTCCGTTCATCGTAAAGAAGTGTACGAAGTAATTGCCGACGAAAACCGCGGTGCCTCCGAGGCAAGCCCTGACGATCTTCCAGCATGAGATGCTTCAGACATCCTTCCTTCAGCGCTATGTCATTGGACTTCAATGCGGCGTGGTTCAATTTATTGTTGCCGTTGTGTGGAGCATGTGGCTTTATCGCCCAGAGTTAGATATCCCATCGTTACTCATTCATCTGTCAATCCCACTCATCACATTCGGTTGTATCCTAGTTCTGGCATCTATCAATCGTGAACTTATTCAGACGGTTAAGCCAACTTATCCGATCAATATAACTTTCCCACTGCTGTGGACACTCCTAAGCTATCTTGCCGTCCAACTTCTCAAAGTGCAAGAAAGTGGTTCCACATCGCTTCCCGAAGCACTCTTGAAAATTCAAATTTGGGTGGACCCCAAAGTTTTCATTCCTAGTTTGCTCATTCAATTCTGTGTGTTAACGATTGCAACAACCAAAAACGCCTTAGTGCCACTAGACTCCAAGTGTGCAACCCCTATCCAAAAGATCAAGGAGATTATCTAACTATGCAAGTACATATTGGAATTGAGTTGCTTCACCCAGAATGGTCAAAGGCAGTGGTTTGTATAGGGACCTTTGATGGGGTACACCTTGGACACTCACAGGTGATACATGCGGCTATTGCTCGCGCGAAGCAAGATGAGCTTCCAGTAATTGTCGTTACTTTTGACCGTCACCCTTCTGTCATTCTCAACCCTTCAAAGGCCCCTAAAGCAATTGCTTCACTAAAAATGAATCTGGAGCAATTTCAACTGGAAGGAGTTGGATTGACAATTGTCCTCCCATTCAATGCATGGCTCAGCAGGATGTCTGCAGAAGAGTTTTTTAAATCCATCCTTATAGAAAAACTTCGGGCTTCATGCGTAGTAGTTGGCTATGACTTTGCGATGGGGAATGGCAGAGAGGGAGATACTGCATGGCTTTCTCAGCGAATTGAAACCGTTGTTGTTCCAGCCTTTGAGATTAACGGGGTAAGGGTAAGTTCCTCCCAAATTAGATCCGATGTGCAAAGCGGAAATATTGAGCATGCCAACACTCTTCTCGGTAGATTCTTTGAAATACAAGGGTTCGTTGATCATGGTCAAAAACTTGGTCGCCAATTGGGATACCCAACGGCAAATATTGCCCGAAGCTTCGACCAAATCCTTCCCGCAGATGGCGTCTACATTGCCGACTTTTTAGTGAGCGGACAAGTATTTCGTGCTGCCCTGGCTATTGGTACACGACCAGCTGTTGGTGGGGGGAAAAGAACCATTGAAGCCTTTCTTCTGGACTATCCTGGCGATTCTCTCTACGGTCAGCATGTCCGACTTCGCCTTCTCAAGTATTTGCGTCCCGAACAAAACTTTCCTTCCCTGGATGCTCTCAAGGAGCAAATGGCAAAGGATGTAGAATCTGCGCGACAATTCTAAACGTAAGGACAGTCAAGGATAAAACAATCAATGGCAAGCGGTAATAAAATTCTCGCCGTAACTCTCGGCATTATTGGCGGATTCATCGCAATAAAAATTGCAATTGGATTTCTTAATCAACCTAGCGATAAGGAGCTTATCAGAGACGCCATAACCGAAGCTCAAAAGGCGAGCCGTGAGGGTCGACCAGGAGGAGTACTTGAATTTCTGAGCAAGGATTTAGTCGTTAATCAAACGGAGGCAGGCACTTCTCGCTCAAGTATCGCGGATTACATCAAAAAAATGAAACCGGATGTCTCATTTGCTGAATCTGAACCAGATATTCAGGGGGACTCGGCTCGGCTTGAAACAGATGCGAAGGTTACCTTTGCTATTCTGGGGTTCTCCCGTTCTATAGATATTCCAAAAACGATCATTAGATTTCAAAAAGTTGAGTCTGCTGACTGGTTAATCATTCCCAAAAAATCTTGGAAAATCACCAATATCGAAGTTCCGACAGAAAGCCTTGTGAACTTGCCTAATTTAGGCGATTCCATACCTGGTGGACTACCCGGACTTTAACTAAAAATTTCATTGAAACCTTTTTCAAGGGTAATCTGTTATCTTCCTGTGTTAGTTACACGAATTCAAGAGCCGTGTACCAAACACTCTCAGGAGGAAACAAACATGAAGAAAAATCTTATGATGCTCGTCGCTTGCGCTGTTATCGGTGCATTCGTTGTCGGTTGCGGAAGCAGCTCTACCGAAGGAAACGCTCCTGCTCCAGAAGCAACAGCTCCTGCTGCTGCTAATGCAGAAACAAATGCAGCACCTGCAGCAGATGCAAATGCTCCAGCAGCACCTGCAGCTGACGCAAACGCTCCAGCGGCTCCAGCAGCCGATGCTAATGCGCCTGCAGCTCCTGCAGCAGATGCGAACGCTCCTGCAACTAAGTAAGGTCACTCAAGTTGCTTATCCCCTCTGCAAAAACTGCGGAGGGGATTTTTTGTGAATTAGATTCTCAACTTTGACGGGATGAATAACCTATTTCTCCACCCTATAATCAGGCTAGATACAATAAACTAGACACGGATGTTTTTTAATAAGTCACCCTATCGTGGCAATTTCCGTTTCATGACCGGGTTTAACTCAGAAACGAATCAATTATCGGACGTTAAGAAAAACTTCACCGTTCAAATTGAGCATTTTGAAAACGGTATCTCCCATCTAAGTATTTTAGATGACAAGCTCTGGGGAAGCAACCGAGCTCTTCTATCACTCAACCCACCATCACCAACGTCTGAAGGAGTTTTATTCCTCGAATCTGACGGCAAATTAAACCTTCAGCTTGGTGAATTGCAACTTTCTGGTCGCTTCGGGGTACTTGGGAAAACTTCGATTTTTGAGTTTGAAACTCCAGAATCAACTCAGTTTTTTGGCATGGGTGAAAAGTATTTTGGTCAACAAGAACTTAGTGGCTACCGTGCAAAATTCTGGAATACTGATGTATGGGGTGACTTCCATTTCGCGCAGTGGGGTTCTTTCCCTTCAGACCCACCTTACTTTTCCACACCTTATCTAGCTTGCAGAGTAGGTGAAACTTTCTTTGGGCTTCTTCTCCACAACCCAAGCCCCACCTTCATTGAAACGCCAGGTATCGATGATTCGCGAGTGTTTGTTGAGTGGCAAAGGACTTCTCCAACCTTGTTGCTAGGAAGTGAAGGCGGGCAACCCAATCTATGGGTTATCCACGGACCAACACTTCAAGATGTCACCCGAAAACTACAAAAACTCATTGGAGTAACGCCGCTTCCACCTCTCTGGTCATTGGGGTACCACCAATCAAAATGGGGTTATGGAGGACATGATGATCTATTAGATTTGGATCAAAAGTTTGCCGAGCACGGCATTCCTTGTGACGGCCTTTGGATGGATTTGGACTACATGAAAGAGTTCCGAATTTTTACCGTTGATCCCAAGGCATTCCCCGATGGTCCCGAGAAAACTTCTGATGTGCTCGCCAAAAATGGACGCAAAATTGTCCCAATTATTGATCCAGGTGTGAAATATGAACCTGGTTATGATGTTTATGATGACGGACACAAAGAGGGCGTTTTTTGCCAGACAAGTGAGGGAGAGGAGTTCATTGGATTAGTCTGGCCTGGCGAGACAGTATTTCCTGACTTCACGAGAGAGAAAGGAAGGAACTGGTGGTCAAACTACGCCAAAAACTTCAGAAAGAGTGGATTTAGTGCTTGCTGGGTGGATATGAACGATCCATCAACTGGACCAGTTGACCCATATGAAATGTGGTTCAACAACGGTAAAGATCACCATAATCTACATAGGAATCAATATGCCCTCGGTATGCAAATGGCAACGTTCGATGGATTCCTCAAAGCAAAAAAGAATGAGCGGCCGTTTATCCTGTCAAGAAGTGGATTTATCGGAACTAGTCGATTTGCAGCCATTTGGACTGGCGACAATCTCTCAAATTACTTCTATCTTCGAAACTCTATTCCTTGTGCTATCGGCATGTCATTAAGTGGTCTGCCATTTGCGGGCATGGATATCGGAGGCTTCGGTGGTGATGTCACTGATGGCTTGATGATTGACTGGATGAAACTCGCCTTTCTGTTTCCCTTTACACGCAATCACAATGGCAAAGGAAACCGCTCACAAGAGCCGTTCGCATTCCCCGCGCCAGTGATGGCAATCATCCGAAAATATATACGGCTAAGATACAAACTCCTTCCCTATCTTTATCAACTCTTCATTCAGCAAGAAGAAAATGGGGATCCAATCTTGCGGCCCGTGCTTTATCACTACTCAAATGCTGGAAATGAAAAACTAGATGACCAGTTTATGATCGGAGAACAAATCTTGCAAGCTCCATTTGTTGATGAATCTAAATCAAGATCTGTGTACCTCCCTGGTGACAGACCTTGGTTTGATGCACGAACTGGTCAATGGCTTAGACCCGGTACAGTTGAAGTGAAAAAGTCAAAAGAGGAAACCCCTTTGTATATCCGCGAAGGTTCAATTTTGCCGATGCAACCCGGCACTCCAACAACTGCTTTCAAAGAAATGCATAAAGTCAACTTCCATATCTTTGTATCAGATATGTGGACGGGAAGCAGTTCAACGACTTACAAAGTAGATGACGGAATTAGCTATGACTACCAGAAGGGGGTAAGGTCAGCTGTTGAGATTACCGCAGTCTCCGTGAACGGTCACCTCAGCATTGATTTAACCGAACTAGCAGATGACTTCGGAACGATAGAACCGACCTTTGTGATCCATGGGAATGCCCAAAGTATCAAGATAAAAGGTCAAAAAGCAACAGGAAAATCAGGAAAAGTTACTCTAACTGGAAAACCGTTACCTGTGGTTGTCATCTAAAAATTGACATTTCCGGGGCTTTGTAGCCCCGGAAAGTAACGCTGATTCACAAACTATGAACTATTGACCAAGCCCTTTGTGAAGCCTTGCATTAACTGCATTCCAATCAATGCTGTTTAGGTAAGCATCGATGTACTTGGCACGAGCAGTTTGGAAGTCCAAGAAGTAGGCATGTTCATATACATCAAGTGCAAGCACAAGTGTTGAGTTCCATGCAGGATACGTGTCTTGAGCGTCCCCAATAAAGTTAAAGACTCGATTTTCATCATGGTCATATCCAAGGTAAACCCAACCTCTTGCTCCAATACCACTGGTCTTGAGGTCCTTCGCCCAGTTTTCAAACGAACCATAAGACTCATTAATTAAGGTAGCAATGTCGCCTGAAGCAGGACCACCTTCACCCCCAATGGTATCAAAGTACACATTATGGTTCTTGTACCCACCATAAGCAAAAGCATAATTAACTTTCAGTGCTCTCACTTGGCTGTATATTTGATTAGCCTTAGAAGGATCCATTTCCATCTCAGCAAGCGCCTTTCGAATCTCATTCGTTTTGTTTGCATAGCCTTGCCAAAGGCCGAGATGTGCCTTATGGGTCGCCTCGCTGATTCCATGTTTGGCGGTATTCAGCGCTTTCTTGATATCTGCTTCGGTTGGGACATAAACGAGTTTCGGTTCCATTTTCTTACCTTTTACACCGTTTGCGAACGTTGATGTTGGTCCAAGAACGCTTGCAACAGTAGTTGCAAGTAAAAAGTCTCGGCGAGTTAAATCAAGTTCCTTCACGATTAATACTTCTTTCTACGTACTATTGAAAGTTTTGCATACATTGACCACTACGTTGACAAAATAGAGCCTCTAATTTGCATAAGACCCGTTGTTTGTAATGCTTCAACAGAATGATCTGAGAACAAAAAACTCCCCCCAAAGACAAGCTTTGGAGGGAGTTCTAGATTTGAAGTTAACTTACTTAAAGCTTCCTTCGCCTGCGTTCAACTGCACCATGCCTTGATTTGAGTCAGGACTGTCGGAGGAAGCTGCTTGTGCCGATGCGTCGGCCGCAGGAGTGGCAGGAGTTGTGCTGGCCGGAGCAGCCGGAGTTGGAGCATTTGCTGCCTCAGTGGAGGCATCGGAATTTCCACATCCAACGGTTACAGTACCTAGCACAATAATCAAAAGGATTAAGAGTGAGCTCTTCATACTTTAAAATCGTCCTGTGAACGTATTGTCAAGTGCGAACGATGCGGCCCAGTTAGCTGTTCGACCAGCTGAAGCGTTTGTCCCCATTCCTCGGAAGAATGCACCAGGGCTTGCTGGAATCTGACCACTCGCATTCAAGAACTGCCATGTAACTGGTGAAGTAGTGCTCGTAGGGAATCCTGCAGCATTGCCCCGACCATAGTTCACCAACTTTGCTGAACTATCGGTGAAGACATGAACGCTACCTTGTCCGAAAGCCCACCAACTTGTCGTGAAGTTGAAAGTGTAGATTTGTGGGTTGCCAGTTTGACCTTGTGGGTGAACTCCAGGCGTGAACCGGCACTCTCCCGGAAGTCGGCAAGCCAATATTGGGCTACACACAACAGCACCTCGGTTGGATTGGTTACCAAGCCCAGGCCAGAGCATGGTCAGCGAGCTCGGCGCAACTACAGCAGTCGTTGAGCTGAA
>JAPLCS010000196.1 GCA_026392145.1 Fimbriimonadales bacterium
GCTTAAACCGTTTGTTCTCTACCGAGTAATCGCTGGTGCCATCATTATTGGTCTGTCACTTGCCAATGTAATCGATCCCACGGCTCCAACAAAAGAGTCTGAGCCCAATACTCAAATTACATCACCAGCACCTTGAATTAGTTAACTGATTCAAGGGCTCTTCGAAACGTTAGAAACATTGCGTCCAAAGTGCCTTCGTAATCAGCAGGACTCTGACATACAAAATCCCACCCATCCAATACATTCTCGTTCAGAGCAGTTTGAACTACTTCCGCTCCTTCTTCGTAGCTCTTCTCTGTCAATCCTTCAACAGCAACAACTCGGTACTCGTACATCAATCTTAGTTTACTTGCTCAACTCTTTTGCTATTCAACTCAAATTGGCAACGGTCAGTGGTTTCCAATCATACGCTTTTAACATCTTTTCTTGCTCAGCATCAAGGCTCCTATCCTCGTTATGCAAATGCGGAAACGGAATCTCAGGTATCCCATCAGCAAATCCTAGCGACTGAAGATGCTCTACAATTTCACTCTGCGAGCCATAGGCGTAAATCCAATCATGCTCATCATAAATCAGCGTCCCACCACCACTTGCATGAATCCACAGATGATGGCGAGCATCTGATCGTAACAATGTGGCGTAGGAATCAAGAATTTCTACAAGAGACTCACGGTTCAGTGAACTAAGTTCATATCGTGTGGGGGTTCCACTCTCTGTCGCATTGATCAGAAAGTATGAAAATCGATACGGCTCTCCGTAAAAATCGAGCAACTGTTTCAACAGAGTCAGCGGATCACCAGAAGTGGAAATTAACAATCGGTTCACTCCGCTAATGTTCTGGGCGTGATAAAGGTTCTGATGAAGCACAGGAACCCAGCCAGTAGAAGGATCCCAAGCACCCAGTTTTGATTTGAACCCTTGAGGAAGCCCCTGACCCATACCGGTAGTTTATCCGTATTCATCACGTAAGAATTGCTGGAATGCACCTCTAGGATACAGATTCAATATGCCGACAATATTAGTAGGATTTTCCTGCCTCATGGCTTCCAAGAGCTTTGGCATGAAAATTTCAGGTTTGTAAAAGAACCCACAGAGTCAATCTGTAAGAGACGAATATGCTGAAAGTGCACCTACGTAGAATGCTCCTCGCCACGTTAGTTGGCGGACTGCTGGGAGCATACTATGCCTACCAATCGCCTAAAGTATACGAGGCATCGGTGCAACTGGTAGCAGGAAGTCCGACTCTTGCAATTGATCCGAATATGCCATTAGAAGTCCGAAAAGTGCTTCTTCCGGGCATTATGAACGACTTGGACTCCGATACGGGCTTACCCTTGCAGCAAAAGAGCTCAAGGACGAATCGATTGCAACAGGCAAAACATTCAACGAACTCTATCCGCTTTTCGATTTAGAAATCCCCGCTTCTCTCAATTCTTATGCTCCAGATCAAACCAGGGTCGTCAAAATAAAAGTGAAAGCGTATTCACCAGAAGAGGCTGCATCTATTGCCAACAACGTGGCTTATGCATTCGGTGAATATCGCAAAGAGCGAGCAAGAACCGCAGTCGCAAGTGCCCTCGCAATTGTTCAAGCTGGAGCAGATTCTGCCAAAAAAGAACTTGACCGAATTGACCAGCAGTATCGCTTACTCAAAACAGGCTCCAAAATTGCAGAATTCTCTAGCAACAGCGAGATGCTAACACAGACTTTGGAAACACTTCGCCAAAAGCGAAACGCTACCGAAACAGATCTAGCCGCATACCAAGCTGAATTAGCCAGCCTCGAAGCAAGTCTGGCAATCACTCCAAAGTATGTCACTGGTTCGACAATGTCAACACCGGACCCCCAAGTTGAAGGGTTGCGAACGCTGATTGTCGAAGCTCAAAGTGAACTCTCTACGCTTCAGCAGGTGTACGAAGATGACTCACCATTTATCAAGAAGCAACTAGAAAAGATTGCGAGCCTTAAAAAACAACTTGCCACAAGTTCCAAGACTACAAAGGACATTCCTAACAGTTCATCAAGTTCACTGAATACCATTTATCTCGACTTGCAATCAAAGATTGCCGCCAATAAAGCCCGAATCAAGTCAATCGCGGTATCAATCAGTCCACTCAACCAGCAAATCTTGGAAATCGAACAGCGAGTCGCTCAAGTACCCGGACTAGAGACAAAGAACTACGAAATCCAGCGAAAGAGATTGGTATACGAAGAGGAATACCAAAAGAACACCAAGTACAAGACAGAACTTTTGCTCGCAAGGGATGGCAAGACCAGCCAGATTATGGGACTTGCTGACAAGGATAGGATTATCAATCCGGTGGCTCCAGACATGAAGAAGTACGTAGTGCTCGCTGCAGTGGTCTTCGGTATCATCGGACTTGCCTATTCATTCGCGATTGAAAGCTTCCGACTTCCAGTTCACACGAGTTGGCAACTTGCTGAATTGACAGCGCTACCAGTTGCAGCTTCAGTGCCACAACTACCTGGCCGTACTCTTCGCCGACACAACAGCGAAATTAGTCGTGCAGACTTCAGACCTATGGAGAGTTTCCGTTACATGGCATTCTCCATGATTGCGTCACATTACCGACCCAAAGTAATTCTCTTCACTGCCGTCGGCGAAGAGGTTGATTCATCAACAAGCGCCGCAGAACTAGCAGTAGCAATGTCAAAAACTGGATCTCGGACCATTCTTGTTGATGCTGATCTTCGGGCACCTCGACTGAGTGACTTATTTGGCGTAGCAACACGCAATGGGGTGTCAGAAATCCTCAGTAGAACTATGCTCCCCGGAGAGCACACTGAACTTTTCACTGCCACAGAGCACAACAATTTGCTTATCCTTCCAGCCGGAGCGGCAATGAATACCGGACTTGCAGACATGCAAACCGCTCACATGAATGCCCTCATAGAAGACTTACGAGACAAAGCAGATACAGTCATTATCAACTGTCCACCAGTCGATGTCTTTGCAGACGCTTCAAGATTAGCGCAGTACGTGGACCAAATTTGCATGGTGATCAGCGCAAAATCAACAAGCTACCGAGCAATACCCATCGCTCAAGAAATATTAACCAAGTCAGGTGCCAAGAATATTACGATCGTGCTCACTAATGCTTCACCTACCGAGGAGCCTTTTGGAGTCCGTAGCGGAACAGGTCTGGCACGACGCTAAGAGGAAACCCAATGGGAATCTTTTCGCCAGCTCCCTATCCACACCGCAGACAAGACCCTACCTTGACGACGGGTACAGATTCAGTTTTTGAAAAAATTGCCCGCTCCAAAGATCCTGCCAACCGAATGTACTCAAGCAAAAAAGGACTCATGCTGTGGGGACTTTTCAATGCAGTCTTCGCAATCCTTTTCACTATTGTCAAGCTCAGAGGATTTATTGGAGGATTTGCATGGACTATAGATTTTGTCCTTCCGGTCAGCTGCTTGCTTCATGTTATGTCGGGTGCTCTCCTCTTCAAACTACCCATTCGATTTACCATCACTGGCTTTGTTTGCATTGTCTTCTATGCCTGGATGCTTGTTTCGGGACTTCTAGTTAACCACGACATCGGACGCACCCTTTTGAACACGATGGGGTGGCAAACAATCTTCTTACTAAACTACATCACTCTTGCCTTATCACTTGATCAAACCGTCTATTGCGGACCAGAAATTCGCACTTGGGTCAAGCGTGCTCTCCTAATAGTAATGGGTATCTCTGGATTGGTGGGAGTAGCTCAACTTCTCGGAGTTGGGTTCGCAAGACGATTCTTTGAATCCATGGATAACACTGGAATGTTCCGACCCAACGGAGCGACCGACTATCCCTCGCAACTTGGTTTCCAAGGATTTGCCGGCATGCTACTCTGTGCGGCTCCTATCATTCGGCGAGACCTTAAATGGATTGAATGGCTAGGCTTTGGGTTCTTTGGAATGGTGTTGCTCATCGCCCAATACCGGTCAATGTATTACGCTGGATTTCTGACTGGATTCGTACCCATCATGGTTTTCCAGTTCAAACGAAACAAAACCACGGGAATGGTGATTCTCATGACCATCATCTCAGCGCTCATTATTCCAATCATTCTCTTCCCCAAGAAGTTTGAATATGGATTGCGTCCTGCCACAAATGACCCCGCGCTGATGGCACGACAGCAAAGCTGGAGACAAATTGAGCCCATCCTGAGCGTAAGACCCTGGACAGGAATTGGAGCCGATCCAAACCTCATGCTTTCCGCCCAAATTACCGCGACAGATAAATGGTCATCAACATCGCTGGATAACTTTTACTTTATGGTAGTGACATGCTTCGGATATACCGGAGCAATCCTTACTGCCATCATCCTTTTACTTCTACTCGGCGGAATCTCCATGCGCCTCGCACAATCAGAAGGAGAAGCGAAGGAATGGTCATTTATGTCACTCATGTGCCTCATCTGCATCCTTTTGTTTAGCCTTACCGGAAATACACTGGTGTATCAACCCGTTGGATTCTTTTTCACTTGCTGCCTGGGCCTCAGTTCGCTTACCTGGAGAGAAGAGCTTTCTGTTTCCAAGGTAACCGGAATTCTTGTATCAATTCGTAGAATTTTCTCTCCGAGTCATAAGGCATACCCTCGCCAGCCACAATCGCGCTCCACACGTCCAATCAGCTAAATTTCACCCTTAAAATGAGCGAAAAGACAACTGGCGGAATATGGATTATGATCTCCCGATTCGGGTGGCTAGCACTTCAGATTCTCAGCCTGCCAATCTACGTTCGAACCCTGGGTGAATCGAACTACGGCGCTGCCATTCTCATCACCAATATACGAGCGTTTTGGCAAATCTTGGACTCAATCCTATGGCTCGCGCCTTACATACTAACTCTTGATAAGAGCCTACTGGGTCAACCTGGGCTAGAGGCAATGTGTCTCATTTCTGGATTCCAGTTCTTTTTCGATAGTTTCGGATCAACATATAATCTCCCCTTCATTGCACGTGAACAGTTCAAAAAAGTCGCTGCCTTTACATCCGTTCTTCCATCCGTAACCGTTGTTGTAACCATCATTTTGGTGCTCTGGCTGAAAAGCCCCGTGGCACTCATCCTCGGTACGATGCTTGATTCATTCGCTCAATGTGTGATCCGCTTTTACGTCATTCGGAAGTACGAGTCTTCTTTCCCGTTACTCCCCAATTTCGAGCCTAAACTAGCAAAAGAAATTATTCAAATTGGGCTCAAAAGCTATGTGACTGATCTTTCAACCAGAATAGGCTCCACCATGGACAAGCTGATTATCGGAGCGGTACTTGGAAAGGAAATACTTGCCATCTATAACCTTGCATGCAGAATTCCACAAGTACTTCTGGAAACTTTTAGCAAACTTAGTACTGTCATGCAACCAGAAATGACGCATGTTGCCCACAATGAACCCGAACGATTCGATGCCATTTTCAAACGCAACTTCGCGTTCGTCGGAGCCATCGCTGTTTGCGGAATTGTTCTGACCTCGGGTTTTGGACACGTTATCGGTCAAGCCTGGATGAGAAAATCCTATCCAGACTTCGGCACGATTGTTTTCTTAATGGGAGTCTATTATGCCCTTGAAATGCACCACTCAACCATCACAGTTGGATTCTTTTCAAAAGAAAAGGCGCACTTCATGCTTCCATTTACGCTATGGAATTCATGCATTACCGTCGCTTGTACGAAATACTTTGCTACCCACTTTGGCCTCACTGGTGTAGCATCCATGAACTTACTGATTGACTTAGCTCAAATTATTCCCATTCACTGGTATGCAACCCGCTACATTCTCAATCAAGACAAATCAAACCAAGTCACAGTAGTAGACCTTCTCAAGACCACTGCTCTGTTCTTTGGAACTTCTACAATTATCTCGGGTCTATGCTTTTTAGCGATTAAATCAGTCCCACTGGGCTGGCTTAACTACGTAATTCTCTTACTCATTCCAATGCTTTCCCTACTGCTCGGATCAATATATGTTAGAAATGGATGGGTTCAGCTCCCACTTTCAATTGAATCTAAGCTCAAACGTATCACTCGGTTCGCTGCCTTCCTGAAGCTTGCATAGCAACGGATTCTACTTAGCTGTTTTCATCTATGTATTCACGTACAACTTCGTCCGGAGTACCAATAGATCGCACGTGTCCATGTTCAAGCCACATACAGCGATCC
>JAPLCS010000433.1 GCA_026392145.1 Fimbriimonadales bacterium
ATCAATTTGCCGAGCAGTATTGATAAACTCAATAAATTTGGCGTTAGCAGAATCAGTATCTGTTGTTCGAGACCAATTGGAAAAACTTGTGTTCTCTTGGTGTTTGCAACCGACACAAATCAGAAGTGTAACAAAATTCAGCCATAGTATCTGAATTCTGAATGGTGAAATCTGGCCACTCCTTGGCATGGTATGAGAGTAGCATACTTACTAGGGTTTCGAAAAATTTCATCACAAAATTCCTGCTGATATTTCCATCTCTCGGTAATCTATGAACAGATGAAGGGACTTGTATTGGCCGCTGGGAAGGGGAGTAGGCTTTATCCTCTTACTCACATAATAGCAAAGCCACTTCTACCGCTAGCAAATAAACCAACCCTTGCATATGCTTTCGAACGCTTGAAAGAGATTGATGTATATGAAATTGGTCTTGTTGTAGGTGACAATGAACAATCTATGCGAGAGGTTCTTAAGGATGGGTCTGATTTTGGGGTCTCTCTTACCTACATTCGTCAACCTGAGCCAAAAGGGCTGGCACACGCTGTCAGTTTCGCGAAGGATTTCATTGGAGATAGTAATTTTGTCTTGTATTTAGGAGATGCAATTTACGGAAGTGGATTTATAGAATTAAAAAATCAATTCCTAGACTCAGGTTGCTCAAACTTGAATTTAGTAAAGGAAGTTCAAGATCCATCAAGATTTGGTGTCGCAAATGTGAATGGGGACAAGATTGTAAAACTGGTCGAGAAACCGAAAGTGCCTGAATCTAATTTAGCGATGGCAGGTCTCTACTTCTTTAGATCAGAGATTTGGAATGTTTTGCCTAAGCTCCAGCCGTCTAGTCGGGGAGAGTTCGAAATAACGGACGCAATCCAGCTACTGATTGATGAAGGAAATCTTGTTTTGGCTGGCCGTTACGAAGATGAGTGGTTTGATACCGGCACTCTGGACTCTTTTCTAGAAACTTCTTCATTCTTAGTGAATGGTAGTCAGGTGATAGGAAGTGACGTAGTCGTTGAGGGTCACGTTGGAGATCACGTTGTAATTGGGGACGGAGCTTTTGTACGTTGTAATTCGATTTCAGACTCTGTCATTCTTCCGGGTGCGAGGGTCGTTTCAAATGGAGACATCATCCATTCTATTATCGGTGGAAGTGTAACTTCGGACGGAACCATAGAGGCGGCAATCTTACACGGCGATTGGAGTGCCTAGAATTTCATTAAATTTTTATCATAGTCCACTGTTTTCCTCGAAAGAGGACTTCGCCTACTTGTTCAACCTTGGAGGGGATTCCTAATTGGTTCAGATAAGCATTCGAGTATATAGCGTGCGTTATGCCGAGAGACTTTAATTGTTGAGGCGAAAAGCTTGCGAGGGCCCTTTCAAGCTCCCCCCTTTTTCTTGCGTAATCTGGGGTCTCGCTCCAGTGTCCCGCATAAGTTCTGTTACCTGAAAGTCCGACAAAAATTGGGTTGATATCCGGAATGATTGGTGCAACGAACGAGTCCAGAACAGGCCTTCCATTGTTGTCTGTTTCTTGATTCATTCCGCCCACTTGAGCACCGATTACAATGTTTCTTCCTCCTGATTCGGTGAGGGATAGCATTGATTGCAGATCTTTGCTTAAATAAACATTGTGCACAGCAGTGTTTGAGACATTTAACCTAGCAAGAAGTAATTCTCTTGAAATCCATTTGATATTGGATGCGGATAGTATCAATATTCCAAGAATCGCAGCTAGTGTTCTTTGACTACGCTCCCTAGTTCCAAGAAACTGGGCAAGAAGAAGGCCAGCTAAGATTCCCCAAGGAATTGCTGCCATCATCAGCAACTTACGTTGAAACAATGCAGGAAAATACGGAATAAACAGGCTCAACATTGCCCAAACAATGATTAGCCTCTCTCCATCTGACTTTGATTCTTTAAGGTTCCAACACGCAAAACAGAGCGCTGAGAAGCCGACGATCCAAGTTGAGAAACCCAAATAGTAACCATCTTGCAAGTGACTTGTCGCAAAAACAACTAGCAGAATCAGAGTAATTGAAAATACAGCCAGGCTCAATCGATAACTTTTCTTGATTGCAAGGTAAGCGCTTCCCATTCCAATCAACCAAAAATAACCACCGATCACAGCTCGAAAGTTTGGAGAAAATGTTTCTGTTGCGGCACGCGCTTGGAAAACTGGATCATTCTTCAGAACATAGATAAACCAAAGGGCAAATGGAACTGATCCTGCAATTATGAAACAGCCACGCAGAAACCATTCTTTAGATAGAAGCTTTGCCCCAAGTAGCGAGCAAATAAAACCAATCAGCACCAGTCCGATAAGCAGAGCATCATATGAGTGAATGTTCATGAGAACGCCCATCGCAACAGCTCCTTGCGCTACTTTGTTTACATTTTCTTTGCTGTCGAGTACGCAAATAAAGATGAAAAGAATGAGCGTTAGGCTCACCATGAACAATCCATTCGTTAAGGCACTCGGAAGAAAGAATCCTTCAGGCTGCCACACATCCGTTGGCAGATATCCGAGTAAGGTTGCTTTTAGCGGTTCTGCACAATCTTTGAGATTCTCTGATACTCTGTCAACTAACTTTCCTAAAAGGAGAACTGAAGTGAATGTTGTCACTACCCTCGCGGAAAACATAGCCAAAGGAATTCCGATGAGCTTGGCTATCCAGCCAAGAACTAGAAACCAAATGTTAAGGGTAAGTCCTGGCTGATCGATTGTCGTGAATCGATTTTCAAATAGTAACCGACCTTCCATAGCCTGCCTCATCCATCCGGCATAAACCATGTGGTCGTCGAAGTTGTATTGTATTCCAAGATATGCAAACCCAATGGGTTGCATGAGAAGTCCCATAAGAGTTGGCAGAGCAACGATAAGTGCAATTACAATCGAAAAGATTGCAGTGAATCTTCTAAATTCGAATTGAAGCTGCTCTGCTGTTTTTTGAGGCAATTTATAGTCCTGTTGAATACGGGAACGACAGATAGTTTATTTGGGAACTTCTTTGCCCATTGACTTGTAGATGCTCTCAATCATTTGAGACTGTTCTTTGGCAAGCTTATTGGTCGGATCTGCCTTGAGAGCTTCTCTAAAGTACTGGAGGGCGAGTTTGTACTTCTTATTCGGTGGTAGTGTAGCTGAGTACATATTTCCGAGAGCGAATGTAACGGTTGAATCAACGTAGGCCTTTTTCAACTTACTATCCTTTGGCTTTTTTTCGAATGCAGCCTTTGCTGCTTTGTATTCTCTTTCTGATTTGGCCAATTTCTCAGCAGTTACCTGTTCTGTTCCTGTCTTGCCTCCAGCTTGTTTTTGAACCGGCGCAAATGCAAATGTTGAAACAGTGAGTAAGAAGCACAATGTGCCAATGATTAGTTTCACTTTTCGGTTATACCAGTCTAGAAAGCCGCTTAGCGAGGTGCATCGCATACTCGCGGTTGATCGGCTCTTTGATTGCATCCACAGCCTCTCGAATCAATGATGCTTCTTCTGCATCAAGAAACTTTTCTGGATTGAGGGCGATTTGTGTTCGTGCAACTCTCAATCTGCGTTCAAGCTCACTGAGTATCCGATCTAAGAGTGCTCGAACTGCCCACTGATGTTGATGCTTACGTCTTGAGAGAAAGGCAAGTGCATCAACTAACTCCTTACCGCCTCGCTGAAGCGGTCTAAATTCTGGTGCCAGTCCAAAGCGTATAGCGAGGGTCACAAAAACTAACAATAAGAGAACCTTTAGTTGAAGTGCAGCAGAAACGAAAAATGGACCGAGTTCCTCAAGTAAGCCGTATTGGGTGGCGTCTGATTCCGTGAAATTAACCCAATTTATTGGCTGACTCTTGCCCGAGATTGAATTAATCATGCTGGCAAGAACGGTTGCATTGTTCACCTGATCTATATTCGCATTAAGTGCAAATCGTGCATCAACGATGTTTGCAAGTGTTTTGGTCTCATACTTCGAGAGCAGTAAAAAGGGATTATTGTTCTGTCCATTTTCTAAAAGTGCATAGGGTTCAATGGTTCCTAACTGTGGCTTCAGCTTGTCTGAACTTGTCGCACTAAGCGGAGAAACTACTCCTAGAGACTTTTGGGTATCCGCAAATCTAACCTCTTCTGTAGTTTTTGAGTCTGAACTTGTTGATGGTATCTGCAAAAGATAAATTGTGCTTCCAGATGGACTTGTCTTTATGAATTCTTCTGCTTGAGTTAAATTTTCAGAACGTGAAAGAAGAACATAAACTTCATTTGTTTTGCTGCGGTTGATTATTTTGTTTTGAGTTTTAAATCCAAGCTGCTGAAGAATCTCTATTTGAGCGGAGGTGCCAGACGGACCGTAATTGGCTGTGCTGAAGTTTTCTTCGAACGAAATTCTTGTGGAACGAATCAGAATGAAAGTGATTATTGAAAAAATCACACCCCAAGTCATAAAACGAATGAGAATTGAGGTTTGCTTTACTTTCACGATGCATCTCCTTGGAGAAGTATCTTGACTTCAAGATAAGTGTTCTTGAAGTCAGTAACGTTTGCCGCCGTTGTTTGTCTGAATCCGTACCAAACATGGTCAAATTCTTTAGTTATTGGTCTTATGTTCAACCCTTCTGGTTTGGAACTACTCTTTTGGATTCTTCGCAGGTGTTCCCAATTAGTTTCACTTCTTTCAAATCGCGCCACTTTGGCCAAATCAATTCGAAGCAGAATTGCTAGATAGAGTGCTCGACATGCCTCTCTGTATTGGCCACTTGAAGCTAATTCGTCTGCTAAGGTGATGTATTCATCTTCGCTGAGTACATCTTCTTCATCACCTAAAAGTCCACCACTTTTTGATCGCTTAGAATTGTTTCCCCATCTTACTTTTGTAAAAAGCCAAACAAGTAAAGCTACCGCTAGCAATGCGAGAGCGACGAAAAACGCGTTCAAGGCGGTGCCTA
>JAPLCS010000130.1 GCA_026392145.1 Fimbriimonadales bacterium
ACTTTCTCCAGGTTGCGACTGTCGCTTCATGAAGTTAGCAAGTTGCACTTGATAAAAAGGTAACGACCGATTTTCAAATGCCCTGCGCCACTCTTTCGCAACCAGTTGCATAAGATCGATGTATCGGCGCGACCCACCGGCATTTGCCTCACCCTGGTACCAAATTGCTCCCTTCACACTAAGACCCGCAATCGGATTGATCATTCCGTTGTGATGCACACTCGGAGTATTGTAGTTGGCTTCTACTCCCCAAGGGAAATTCCCTTTTCCCGACCACAAGCTGGGTCCACGACTTACCTTCCAAGGAGAATCCACTAAAGAAATATTCTTATTGTCTGAAACCCGGAGCGTCATCAACTCTGGTGAAGACATAAATCCATCAGAATAGCCTCGGTTTAACACTCGAACCGCAATAGAGAGTTTCTTTCCTCCCTTTAACAACGAACGAGGAACATAATAAAGTCTGGGCGATTCGTGGCTATAAGTTGAACCTATCTGGACCCCATTAACCCAAGTAGTGTCCATACCACTGATTACACCAAGTGATAACGCCATATCCTCCCCAGGCGCCTCGGACAGACTGACTTCTTTTCGAAACCAAGTGACTCCAATGTGCCACGGGAAGCCCATGTCTGTGTAGCTAGCTGGTAATTGCACTTTGTCCCAAGCAGAATCATCAAAGCCGATACTTGCCCATGCCGAATCCTTACTGCCTGCATCTGAGTTATTCAGCCAGGTGTTCAATTCACCAAAGTATTTAGACTTTCCTGCATTGAGAGAAAGTTGTTCGCTATCAATGGACTCCAACCAAGAGCCAAAACTTCCCTGTTTAACCAGCTCAGGACGACTTATCCAAGACTCAGCCGCACTCCCTCCGCGACAATCATGCACAAGCCCAATCGGGATCTTCAACTGCTTTTGCACTTCTCGCGCAAAGAAATATCCGACAGCAGTCAATCCGTTCCAATCATCCTTCCCTATCGTTGCCGATGAACATACTTGCCAAGGTGCAGGAGTAAATTCCAAAGGTGAAAAAGACATTCTCGTAGGAACTATTGAAAACCTAATGAGAGGATGATTGGCAGCTTCAATCTCCTTTTGCCCGTTAACAGTCCCCATTACTCCGAACTGCATGTTGGACTGACCACCACACACCCAAACATCTCCCACGAGGACATCTCTAAGCACCACTGATTTGGGTCCAGAGATTTTCACTTCATAAGGACCACCAACTTGGGGAGGTTGAACTTTAAGGCTCCACTTACCATCTTTTCCCGCTACGGTAACTGCACTCTTTTCTCCCAACGTAACCCGAATCTGTTCTCCAGGCTCGGTCCAACCCCAAAACTTGTTTGGAGTATCTCTCTGCAGCACCATGTGATCACTAAAAATGGGACTCAAAAAGGGACGCCGAACCAGCTCAGGTCCAAAAGCATTTGCAAGAATTGCAGGAAGAATCATCATTCTGTTCGGACGTTACCACCCGGGACAACTAGATTCCTACACTAACACAGTGCAAATCTAAGACAGTGCAAATCTAACACTTTGCAAAGCTCAATCTATAACTTGAAAACGTACGTCCGAACCGCCTTCCCTGAACTATTGTCAATCGTTCCCCATCCAAACGCATCAACAAACGCACAACGAACCTTGCCTTGTGGAGTTTTTGGATTCAAAGCCACTACATTTTTTGGACTGTCAATATGCATTCCCGTCAAAGAGATGTATGCTCCAAATGAAGCCATAGCTCGACCATAATGGTCGCTGCATTCAACCTCATTGTATGGGTTTCGAAGAGAGGGAGAGTATCTTTCATGGATGGCACGAACAACCTGCAGCCCTTCCTTGACAAGGCCTTCAGAAATCATATTTGTTGCCGCCTGATATTCAAATCCAGTCATGCATTCATTAAAATAACCTGCTGCCCATGCCGATGATCCTTTGCCAGTTGCTCTGTCACTTCCACCCTTTGGAAAAGTACACATAATCAGCCCAGGCTCTCCTGGCGTCGCATACCATCGCCCACCTCGAATAGCTTTCATATTCTTGCGATATTGCCATATATCTTTATAAAAATTATACTTATAAAGATATTTCATCGAAGAGATTCCCTGCGATGCAGGAACAATTCTCGGCAAGCCAATCTGAGACGCCCAAAACTGCCCGTACATTTGGTCAATATGGCATCCATCGTTTGTGCTATTCGCTTCAGGATGTTTAGGGTCTGCTTTATGAATGAAGTACTCACCATTGAACAAATCGGTCACGAGCTTCTGGGAACCACTATCTGC
>JAPLCS010000314.1 GCA_026392145.1 Fimbriimonadales bacterium
CAATAGGTTGACAGACGCCACTGCCAACTCCTAGTTACTACCACCCCTAACTATGGAAAGTCCCTTCTTCAACCTCACCGACCGCCCCTTCAAATTCCTCCATCGACCCACCACCACAACCCTCTTCCACCCAAACTCGCTCGTCCTCCTCGCGGGAGCTCCCAAAATCGGCAAAACCACGATCGCCCTGGCACTGGCAAACTCCATCGTCAACGGCATCCCCTTCGCTGGCATCCCCCTCCCCCAGTGCACCGTCGGATTCGTGAGCCTCGACGACTCCCCCAAAGAAATCGTCGCCGCCTGCCACGCCCAACCCGGGCTCACCGAAAACAACAACTTCTTCCTCAACATCACCAACGAATACATCGACCAACCAAAGGGACTCGAGCAACTAGAAATCTTCATGTCCCGCTACCCCTCATGCGTCGTCTTCATCGACTCACTTCACGCCGCCATATCCAAAGCCCAAACAAGAGACGCCCGAAGCGTGCGTCGTCTCCTGCTACCCCTGCGGCGCATCGCCGAACGATCAGGGACCATCTTCCTCCTCCACCACACCGACCGATACGGGAAACAAATCGCCGACCACACCCAAATCCAAGCCGCCGTCAGTCAGTGCATAGTTCACCAAGCAGTAAATCATCAACTAGCAGCTCACACGAACGGCTTAACCTGCCGACACATCACCTGGCACATCGCCGGACGTGACCTCGGTGCTCCCCGCAAACTTCACTTCCTCAGTGACCACCCAACCTCCTACAAACCCTACGATCCCAACCCCATCCACCACATCACCCTAAGGGATACGAGCACTCAACCCATCATCAATGCAATCCGCCACACACCAAAATCGTGCAAACAAATCGCCTACGAAACCGGCCTAACATACCGGCTTGTATGCACACGCATCAACAAACTCCTCGAAAGAGGCTCAATCATGCGCATCACCAAAGATGCCCATCAAAATCAATTTCTCGCAAATTTTTGAACCTAAGGTGTCCAAAGTGCCCAACACACAGCAAGGCGCAAAATGGGCACCCCCCTCCAAAATCAAACCCTACAACAAATCAAAAAACGAATCCAATCCTAAGATGACAATGTCAAACCTACCGACCAGACACTTATCGAATTACAGGTTGCCTAAAGCCACGCTCAACCATATCCTGAGGATCAGTCGAAACCTTTTCCGCATCTCGCCACAACCAACGCATCATGTCCGGAAAAATCGCCCCACCAAACCGCTGACCATGATTATTCATGCCCCAGGTGTAAGTCATGTCATACCCCTTAGCAACAAAAGCGTCCTTCATCCGAACGTTCTGCAAAAACCAGTCCCACTTCTCGTCGTAAACCCCGTTCCGAATCCCGCGGTTATCATTCCGACCATCGCAAAGGTAAATCCGAATAGGCTTCTTCTTGCTCTTCATAATCATGTCGGGATACTGATGCCCACCCCGAATGTTGGTAAAACTGCCCACATTCGAAAGCACCTTTCGAAACTCATTTGGCCGCTGCCAAGCCACCGTGAAAGCCGCAATCGCGCCAGAACTCGAACCACCAATCCCCCGCTGCTCAGGGTCATTCGAAAGGTTGTAATCCTTCTTCAACGCAGGCAAAAGCTCCTCCGTAATCACCCGGGCGTACTTGTCATCAAGCGCGTTGTATTCCACCCCTCGGTTAGTAAATCCATCTCCCCAACCACGCTGAGGTGAAGGTTCATCCTGCTCAGGCGTCCGCCCAGGATTGATAAACACACCAATCATCACCGGAATCTCGCGCCGATAAATCAAATTGTCCATCACATTCTGAGCCCGCATATCCGCCTTCTCATCCTTAAAAGCCTGACCATCCTGGAACACCATCAAAGCCGTCGGAACCTTCGGATCATACTGAGCCGGAACATAAACCCAATAAGTCCGCTGAGTCCCAGGATATATCTTGCTGGGGAGAACAAAAGGACCCCGAATCTCACCCTTTGGAACCCCCTCCTGAGCAAAAGAATCCGGCCCCAGACGGTACTGAGAATCAGGATTAGGAGCCTTTTTCTGCTCCTGCGAAATAGCAACTTGTGCCAAACAAGCAACGCATGCCGCCAACGCCATGCCGCCAACGAAAGATTTCCACTGGTTCATCTTCTCGTACTTTACTCTCATTAGCAACACGGATTGAGAGAAAAATCGGGGTAGCATTCCTGCGATTCACCATGCTGTCGCTGATTCTCCTGCTACAACAAACTCCCGAGCTACCTATCCTGCCCGTTCGAACCGAAGTGGTAGCACCAAAGCGCAACCCCACCTTTAACAAAGGCGGAACCGCGAAAAAGCGAGTCCAAGGTGGTAACCCGCGAACCGTCGGAGGAATCCTGATGTTCGACGGAGCAATGGACGGCAACCGACAAGTCGATCCTCAAATCGCCGTCGGTGGTGGATACGTCCTCCACGGCACCAACAGCGGCCTGCTCATCTACGACAAAAAAGGAAACTACGTCGACGGAGTGCCTCAGAAAGAATTCGCCGACGGAATCGACCCCAAACTCTTTTTCGACGTCAACAACCGATTCTTCGGCTTCGACCTCTGGGTCTACTGGGACGCCGAGAAAATCAAGCCCGTCAACCTCTCCTTCTCGGAAACCGATAACCCGACAAAGGCATGGAACACCTACTCAGTCTCCGCCTCAAAAGGCGTCGATGGTGGTGGAATCGGATACAGTCGTAAATGGGTCGGATACTCCTTCCCGGGCGGCGACGAGCGAACCTTCATCATGAAGTCCGCCGACGTGAAAGCAGGGAAGCCCGCTACCGTCTACCACTTCGCCGGAAGCCTCGGAAGCCCGGTGCTAAACCAGGATAGAAACGATGATCTATTCTTCGTCGAACTCACCCGCGAAGACATCATCATTCGCCGAGTAAGCGAAGGTAAAGATGGAGTCCCCGTCGTAAGCTCCGTGGTCCGCAAGCCTCACGACTTCAAATATTTCGGCTCTCCTCCGCAAGCTACCCTGCAAGGAACCACCGTTCGACTATCGTCCGGCGACCGAAATCCTAAGAACCTCATCATCCAAGGGAACTCACTCTGGTTCTCTCAAGCGGTAAACGTCGACGGAAGAGCAGGCGTGCAATGGAACCAGTTCAAGCTAGACGGCACCAAAGTCCAAAGCGGCGTCATCTCGCACCCATCGCACTACTACATGCAAACAACCGTCGCAGTGAACAAGCGAAATGACCTTCTTCTCGGCTTCCAAGAATCCGGTTCCGATATGTTCGTCTCTGCAAGAGCCTCCTATCGGTTCGGAAACGACCCGCTCGGAACAACCCGCTCCTTGCTCAACTTCATGGAAGGTATCGCCGCACCACCCGACGGCGGAGCGTGGGGTGACTACAGCAGCTCCTGCGTCGATGGCGACAACATGCTAGACCTCTGGACGGTCCAAACCTACGGCAACGAAAAAGGTCGAGGAAGCACCGTGATCGCCAAAGTCGTCATGGACTCCAAGATGCGAGATCGAAAGTAATCTCACCGACAGTAAACTCGTTACTACCGCCTATCAACTCATTCGAATAGGCAGAATGCGAACCCGTCGGTGGGGGTCCTCTCCCACCGCTTCAGAAGCAAGCCGTCTAGATTCAATCATCTGGAACTGAACCTTGCGCACCGGCGCTGACTGCGGACTACGCTCAAACGGCTTACCGCTCTGCATCACGGTTCCAATACCGGCCACGGTTTCATTCATTGCCTTTTCGTCAAGCTTGGCAGGAGTACATCACGGTTTCAATACCGGCCACGGTTTCATTCATTGCCTTTTCGTCAAGTTTGGCAGGAGTACTCTCGCTCGCATTGCCCTTCATCAAGTCTTCGAGAGCAGTCGCGATATTCGCAAACGTGTTCGACCGAACAACCACCGTTCGAACGTTCTTGCCCGCTAACTCTCGAATCTTCCGAGGCTGATTTTGATAAGTAGATCGAATCGCCATCACCGCATCAGCGTTTTCAATTTCGCTGGTAACCGTGGCATTGATTTTCTTTTCCCGAATGGCTCGCTCCAATCTCGTCCTCGCAATACCGTAAGGATAAATCTTCACCACAACAGGTGCCTGCGGATCCGAAACTACTGGACTAGACTTCGGCTCCTTCGGCTCAGGTCGTTGATTCCTAGCAAGAGCAGGGAACTTCTGATTGAAAGCAGGATCAGTAAGTTCAGCCGTTTGCTCTTCCTGAACCACTTCAACCTCACCCTGTTCGGTTCGAACTCGAATCTCGGGTCGAGGCGGAACCCCGCGCAGAATCATATCAACCGTCTTCTGCACATTGTGATGAACCGCCAACCGGTCATAGTCAAGAAGCTCAATCACAACATCAAAGGTTGGAGGAGCTTTTCGCTCCAACACTGTCTTCTGAGTACCTCGCCGCTGTGCCTCCGCATCCGACAACGTCACCGCTTGAATACCTCCTATCAGGTCAGCCAGCGATGGATTAAGCATCAAGTTCTCCAGTGACTGACCGTGAGCGGTTCCAATAAGCTGCACTCCACGCTCCGCAATAGTTCGAGCCGCCGTCGCTTCCGCCTCATTGCCAATTTCGTCAATGACAATTACCTCCGGCATATGGTTTTCCACCGCTTCAATCATCACCCCGTGCTGCTCAGCCGCAACCCGCACCTGCATCCTCCGTGCATAACCAATACCTGGATGAGGAACGTCGCCATCGCCAGCAATTTCGTTCGAAGTATCAACGATAACCACTCGCTTCATCGCTTCATCAGCAAGCACCCGAGCAACCTCCCGTAGTTTAGTCGTCTTACCGACGCCAGGCTTTCCAAGGATGAGAATCGACTGTCCAGATCGAACAATATCATCAATGATATCAATCGTCCCTTCCATCGCCCGACCAACTCGACACGTCAAACCTACAATACGACCGTGCCGATTCCGAATCGCCGATATTCGATGGAGAGTTCGCTCAATCCCAGCTCGATTGTCAGTGCCAAACTCACCGAGCGACTTTCCAACCACCTCGATATCGTGCTCGGTAACCAGCAAATCGTGATAGCGTTCAACGAGATCGATGTACCGTGCTTCCGCTGGACGACCGTAATCTAAAACAACTTCAACCAATCCATCTATGCCGTGGTCTTCTATACGTTGACGCACAATGCTTGGGAGAACATTGAGAAATTCGGCGATGCCTTCTGGGTATCGAGCCATATGAGATTCACTTAACAGAAAAGCCTCTCAATCATCGTCGGTTGAGAGGCTCTCGTTGTTTTTTAATGACGCTCCATCCAGTGCGAATGTGTCACTCCTTTGCAAAGATTTATTGTTATTCTTTGTTAGATTGACGGCTTTAGTTCAGCAAGCGTGATAGTCGTTTCCTTGGTGGTTCCAGCACTCCAGTACTTAACCTTGACCTTGTCTCCAGCCTTTTTCGGAAGAATAACTTTATTCATATCAAAAGGAGTTTCGATAGCCGTACCGTCAATTTCTAAAAGGAAGTCTCCCGCCTTTAGACCACCAGCTTCAGAAGGTCCCGTAACCGTGCTGATAAGCAATCCGGTCTCAGGGAAGTCCGTTCGGCTAACGATTTTGGCAACATAGTCACGGGCGTACGGATTGCTAAGTTGACGGCTGACCGTACTTCACAATATCATTGACAATCTTTCGAGCTCGGTCAATGGGAATAGCAAATCCAATTCCAACCGATTCACCAGTACCCGATGCAATCGCGGAATTGATTCCAATAAGCTGCCCTTGCGCATTGCAGAGCGCACCCCCTGAGTTTCCAGGGTTGATCGCTGCATCAGTTTGAATCCCTTCGACTAACCCTTGCTCACCTACCGGAAGGTTTCGCTTGGTAGAGCTAACGACTCCAACGCTAACTGTGTTTTCAAATCCAAGTGGGTTACCAACCGCCATCACCCATTCGCCAACTTGCAGCGAAGCACTAGAACCGATTTCAATCGGTTTCAAATTATCCGCTTCAACTTTCAGAACCGCAATATCCGACCTTGGATCAGCACCAAGCACTTTAGCTTTAACTTTCTTGCCATCAAAAAGGCGCACTTGCACATTTGGATAAACCGTTTTGCCTTGGCGATTGACCGTACCTTCAACAACATGGTTATTGGTAACGATAATGCCGTCCTTCGAAACAATCACTCCCGAACCAGTACCTGTCTGTCGTTCACGAGACTCACCCTCGAAGAATCCACGCTGTCGATCAAATCTATCAACAGAAACAACGCTCGGCATCGCCTTTTTAGCGGCATCCTTGAAGTCAAAAGCTGGAGCGGCAATATCTGGTGAAAACACAGGAGCCAATCGACCCAGCGTGGACTGTTGGGGCGTAAAAACATCGTCGGACTGATTTCTACTTTGTAGCCATCGGTCCGTCGCCAATGCACCAAGCACACCGACAAAGCAAGCTGTAAGAGTGAGAGCGAATGTTGCCTTTTTCATATGCTTTTAATAACGACAATAGAAAGCGTAAGTTCCCGATAGGACGTTCGTCCTTTTCTTTTTTTACAAGTTTTAGCTTAATTGAAGCTGTTCAAGCAATTCTGTATTGCCAGATTTTTCCGCAATCTCCGTGAGTGTAGGTCGGGTTGTGACTTCTGGAGGAGTTGCACCATGTTCGCGAAGAAAGAGTAACAGCGGGCGATTACCAAGATGAACAGCATAGTGCAACGGAGTCCAACCTGTCGATGAAGCCAAGTTAACATCTGCTCCTTCGAATACAAAGTCGCGAGCAATTGATTCGTGACCATTAGCTAGTGCGGCATGCAATGGACTTACCCCAAGTTGATTGCGACTTAGGCTGTCTAACGGTGCTCTCCAAGAAAGGAGTGCTTTCGCCGTTTCCACTCTACCAAAATATGCGGCAAGGTGAAGCGCCTGAAATCCATCTGTTGACCAACTTTCGATACTTTCTGTTTCCAGAATACGCTCAAGTTCCGCGAGCCTTCCAAATGAAGCGGCCTCAAATAGAGTGAGAGCGGATTTTCGCTGAAGAATGGCATCAGCTAGTTCCTTGTGTCCGTGATACAGTGCGATCATTGCCGCCGACAAATGATCCGGGTCCGCTTCATTGGCTAGTTCAGGATTCTGTTCTAGTAACGAAAACGCAGCTTCGGTATGTCCTTGTACGATGAGCTCAATGAGCGCCACGTCAATAATCTTATCAGAATTCAGATTCTTTGACAAGCTTGAGCATAGCTTTGAACCTAGTATCATCAGCTGTACGCATCCATTCGTAGGCAATAGCTTCGGTATGTGCTGGAATGATTCCAGTGTCTCTTAGCCTTTCCATGCCAAGCTTGTGCCGATCCTGGGTGCTCGCGGAGACGGCGTCAGGGCAGACAACTGCTTCATAGCCTTGAGCCTGGAGTCCATGGCAAGTTTGAGAAATACAAATGTGCGTCTCTACTCCAACTACAATAACTTGCGATCGATTAAAAGCTTTAAGAGCCGACGAAAACGCATCATTCGCCATGGCTGAGAACTCCATTTTGCTATACACTTGAGTTGCATACGGCAATAGTCTCTCATCGGTGCCTCCCATTCGGGATGGGTATTGCTCGGATGTCAGGATTGGAATCTCCATCAAGTGAGCTACTTGAGCGAGAAAAAGTGATCTTTGAAGGACCCTTTCGCTCTCGTGAATAATTTTCATAAATGACGGTTGCAAGTCAATTAAGAGTAAGACTGAATTATTAGAGTTAAGATTTATCGCTGACATCCCTCAATTTTGACTCCAAACTATGGACAGAGATGCTAGACTAGGTTACAATAGCGTTGACTAGGGGGGAATTGCACTTTCGGGTTATTCTGGACTAGTGGCGATTGGAATTCGATTATGAAAACGACTGCGATTGCGCTTGCGGCGCTGATGACCTGTGGTGTGGCTTCTGCCCAAAACACGACCAACGACATGAACCTCAATGGTATCTCCATGCGACTTGGTCTTGCCTACCCAATTGACAATACTCTTCGAGGATTCTCGGAAAGCCTTTCGGGAATTGGTATTGAATTCGCTCAAAATGGCTCCATTGCTAAGAACGGTGAGAGCTACGTAGCTATTGATTACATGACAAAGCGACTTGGTGAATTCGGGAAGGGAGCGGTTGTACCTGTGACTTACAACACACGAATTTATAACGGACAAGGTAAGCGACGCACTTATACCTTCTTCGGTGCTGGCGTCGGCTTTGCTGATTTCACTTCAGCAGAAACAATTCTGATTGCTCGCGGTGGATTGGGTATTCAACTCAGCGAATCCAACTTCTTGGAAGCAACCGGTACGTTCAGTGCTGCAACCGCAAATGCCGGAAGCATCAACACGATTGGTTTGTGCTTCGGTTATCGGTTCTAAAGAATTACTTAAGACGAGAAAAGCCCAGCCTATGAGCTGGGCTTTTTTATTTGTGGGTTGCTTATAAGTAGCGATTCCACCAACTAAGTATCTCATTAAGTCGATGCATTCGTAAGTCTGCTGGGCCAGATCGGCTCATTCCATGGCTAGTCGATCGCGGGTAGCGAACTAACCTTGAGGGGATTCCTTGCATTTTGAGTGCAGTAAAGACTTGCTCACCTTGCTCCACATTGCATCGTAAGTCGCCTTCGCTGTGAATAACTAAAGTCGGTGTGGTTACTTCAGTAAAGTAGGCAATGGGAGATACCTTCCAAAGGTCGGAAATGTCTTCTAAAGACCCCCAAGCAACGCCCTTGAAGTAGCCATCCTTATTGAAAGGAAAGTCACTATTGCCGGCCATGCTGACCATGTTTGAGACGCAACGGTCGGTAATCGCTGCTTTGTAATCTTTTGAATGCCCAATTGCCCAGTTGGTCATATAGCCACCATATGATCCTCCCATAATTCCAACTCTTTCGATTCCGGGCAGTGACTTAGCAAAACTCGTAACCGTTTGGACGTCGATCCAGTCTTTATTGCCCCAGTCTCCTCGAATAGCAGCACAGAATGCCTCTCCGTATCCTTTACTGCCCCGAGGGTTACTGTAGATCACGGTGTAACCTTGAGCCGCCAGCACTTGAAATTCATGGAAAAACACCCAACCATATTGGGTATGTGGTCCACCGTGTACCTCTAAAACGGCAGCGCCGTTCGGTTGTTCGGGTGTCATTGTCCATGTATGGACTTTCGTTCCGTCCGGACTTTCAAGATAGGTTGACTCTGGTTTGCATAGTTCAACGGAATCTAACCATGCTTGATTGAAAGAGGTAAGTTTTTTGCAAGTTCCTGAAGATGGTTCGATGATTTCAACTTCGGGAATGGTGAGCGGATCACCGTAGATAGAAGGAATCATCCCCGTTGATGGTGAGATATTTCCAAGTGAGTGGCTACAGAATCCACATGTGAGGAATCTGACACCTCCTCGCTCAACATCTATCACCCCAAGGTGGGTTTCTCCATGGTGTCCGATTTGAGCATAAATGGATTGGCTGTCAGGTGACCAAAACATCACGGCACCAAACGCCGCTTCCTTGGTATCACTAAGGGTTGCGACTTCGAAATCAAAGTCTTGATGACCAGTCAAATCCTTAGGTGTTCCGCCAGTAGGAGAAACAACATAGACCTTTGTGTTTCGGGTCCCCCATGGGTCGTCTAAATCAACGTCACCGGCATAAGCGAGCAATAATCCATTGGGTGACCATGTGATTGCCTCTTTAGTTCCACTTGGCAAGCCAGGAACTACAGATTCATTTCCATGAAGGTCTAAAAGATAGATTTGATCATTAGGCTTCGCAATAAACGGTTCTGCCTCAGCCGATCTTATTACAGCAAGTTTTGTAGAGTCAGGTGACCAAGCGAAATCATAGTTGCCGTGGGCACTTTTATCACTGAGCAAGGTGGTGTCGCCAGATTCTATTTCGAGCAAGTAGAGTTTGTAACGTTGTTCTCCGAAGTAGCCATCTCCATCTAGGCGGTACCACACTGATTCGGTTGTCCAAGGCGCTTCACTCAACCCTTGCTCTTTCCGTTGCTTAACACCTTTTTCGCTAAAGTCTGGGTGAGTTTCACGGAAAGTGTAAGCAACAAATTTGCCATTAGGTGACCACTTGTAAGAGCCAATGGAGCCTTCAGTGAGTGTAGTGATTGCTATTGCTTCACCTGTTTCAGGAAGGATAAATAATTGTGAGACAGATTCGTTTCTTGAACTTATGAAACTGATTGAATTTGAATGAGGTACCCATCGACCACTTGAGCACGATTTATCACCCCGTGTCAGTTGCGTTGGTTTTCCGCCCTCAGCGTTTATTGAGTAAAGATGGTTGATAGCTTGATTTTTGGAGTTAACTTCTTTTACTCCAAACAAAATCCTGGTGCCGTCATCGTTTATTTGAGGATCACTCGTTAGTTTGAACTTGAGTAGGTCTTCAACTTGGACTTCTCGTTTTGAAGTGTGGCTCATGGTACAAGGAGTTTACATCTACCGGCGCTTTTACCAAAGACAGTAGGGTTTTGCTTCATGCAATCTGGAGTGAATTTTTGCTTGGTTTTGTGAAGTTCTTCGAATTGGCGAGTTTCTTGCACTGCTACTTGATGATCAGTGAGTTTTGACACGAGAATCAATCGTGTCAACAATCTGAAAGAGGAAAACCATGAACCAATTCAAAGCGTTGGCATTTGCTGGTGCAACTTTGTTTGTCGCTAGCCAATCAAATGCTCAAGCAAATCACTTCTTTTACTCGGATGGACCGCTTCCGAATACTTCGCAGTTTCATACCGATTCTTCGCTTACTGCCAACAGCTTTCACCACAGCGCTGGTCAAATCCGTGGAGTTGTGGCTGAGGACCATAAAACAGC
>JAPLCS010000048.1:0-1408 GCA_026392145.1 Fimbriimonadales bacterium
ATCGCTGGAACTGATTACTCCATTGGTTTTGATACTGCAGTCAACATCTCAGTCGAAGCGATTGACAGAGTAAGGGATACCGCCTATTCCCACGAAAGAGTATTCGTGATTGAGGTCATGGGACGCAGAAATGGTTTTATCGCCATCGAGTCTGGACTAGCTGGAGGAGCCGAAGCTATCCTAATTCCCGAAGTTCCCTACTCCCTAATGGATGTTTGCAATAACCTTCGAGCGGCGGCAAACAAAGGCAAGCGTAGCAGCATCATTATCGTAGCGGAAGGTGCTGTTCGTGCAAGTGATGTAAAGGTCTTCATCGAAACTAATACAGGGTTTGACACTCGATACCTTGTACTCGGTCACTTACAACGGGGCGGAAGTCCAACCGTTTTTGATCGAGTGCTCGCACTTAGGCTTGGAGCACTTGCGGCAAATCGACTAATTAGTGGATTTCGAGGCGAAATGACCGGGCTGGATGGAAGTAAATTGGTCTCCCATCCACTCACTTATGTGCTGAGCACCGAAAGAAACATTGATCCCGAAAAGCTTTTGCTTGCCGAAGTGATGTCCAGCTAACTGTTTAATACGACAAAATCACAAGGACAAAATGCTACTCAGTGTCACTCTCAATCCTTGTATTGACCATGCTGTTTTTTTAGAAACACTCTATCTAAGAGATACGAATCGCATTCAACGGGTCGAGCGCGATGCTGGTGGCAAAGGGCTCAATGTGTCCAGAATCTATGCGGCACTCGGTGGTTCAACAGCCGCTACGGGATTTCTTGGAGGTCTCCCTGCCTCTTTTATACGCGATGTAATCTCAGCCGAAAGAGTTCAGGACTTATTTGTTTCGATTCACGGATTCAGCAGAACCAACATCTCAATCGAAGATGCAAGCGGTAACCCGCCAACGACCCTCAACGAAAAGGGACCATTCATCTCGCCTCAAGAAGCCGAAGCGCTCAAGAATATAATCCAAATCCACGCAGATGGATGCACATGGACAACCTTTGGGGGTTCAACTCCCCAGGGACTGCCTGCAGATTATTATTCCCAATTATTTAGTTGTGTCAAAAACAAATTTGTTCTCGATGCCGATGGCTCTATGCTGGAAGAAGGCATCCTGCACCAACCACATTTCGTGAAACCCAATGCGACAGAAGCATCGAAACTCCTGGGAGTCTCCATAGACTCCAATGCCGAAGCCGTTTCAGCCTGCAAACTTCTGTATCACAGGATTGGTGGAGGAGATAGAATCGCTGTCATCAGCCGTGGCAAAGATGGTGCCGTCGTGTGTGGTCCCAATGAAACTGTGTTTCTCGGTCAATCCCCAAAAATAACACCCGTAAGCACCGTAGGGAGTGGCGATTCGCTCATTGGTGGCATGCTCTGGGCATTAGACGCAGGAAAG
>JAPLCS010000048.1:1427-18946 GCA_026392145.1 Fimbriimonadales bacterium
CAGGAAAGCCGCTCTCAGAAGCACTGGCATGGGGTTTAGCATCGGGAGCAGCAACGGCTCTGACCGACGGAACTCGAATTGGAAGTAGTGAGCTCATCCGTGAGCTCTTTCCACTCGCGAAAGTGGACCTCATCCAGTAGTTTTTGGGCGCAGCCCCCTCCAAGAAACCACGCCCTACACGTTCCCCCCTGGACCGTGTAAATTGTTTTCAGGTAGGGCACCCTCCCCAAGGTGCCCAATACCTGGTGCTGCCTCTTATGCAGCTTCGTCGTCATGGACCTGAACGTTGGTTGCCACTTCAGTGCTAGACGTATCCCAGTTATCACAATCCAGTCGCTGGCAGTAGATCATGCGTTGTTTCCCCCCATCCACAATCTCTACCTCCGCCATCTGTGAAAAGCGACAGCTTAAACACATCGACGGATTAAGTAGCCTTACAACCTTTTTGTTTTCGTGTGACAATCTAATCACCTCAGCCCTATGGCAATCCTATGCTCACCTGTTGTATTCCCTAGCTGGTATTTTTCTTGCCTGTTAAAAATACTGTGATGTTAAATTTTCTAGGTTTTTTGTAGCGGGTACACATACCACTATGAGATTAAATTACAAACAAAGACAAGAACGCATTGCCGAAGTGAACCGGCAAGCATGGGAAAATGTTGATCGCTCACCTGAAGTCATCCGAGAAAATTATGATAAATATTCACGAATTCCCATCGAGATTATTGCCTGTCCTCTTGGTAAAGCCGTAAACCATGGCGGTTTGCTAAGAATTGCCGAGGCATTCATGCTTGAACGAGTGACCTTTAGCTATGAGGAAGACCAATACAACGACTTCTCTGGTCACCAAGGGTCAATTCGCTGGCAGCCATATCGCTGGATGAATGTTGAAGAGGAAGTAGAAAATGCAAAAGGTAGGCAGATCCTAGCACTTACCCTTGATGACCGCGCAGTATCCTTTCGAAATGTTGACCTTCGATATCCAGTGTCCCTCATTGTTGGATCTGAATTAGATGGCATTCCATCAGAAATCGCAGCTAAAGCGGAGCAATCAGTGGCCATTCCAATGTACGGGCTCATGGGCTCACTCAACGTGGCAACTGCAACGGGCATTGTAATTGAACACTTCGCCCATGAATATGCACGCACACATCAATTTGAACCGCTAAGAGAAGTTTCCCAAAAACTTCTGAAGCAATAAATCTCCCGAGAATCTGTCGATCTAGTTTCGTTCAGATAATGCGAGGAGTTCTTCATTCGGCCGAATCACACTGTTCTTAAGAGCATCCTTAAGCGAACCACGCAATTCATGCGACAGAGGAGTCGGCGTAAAAACTGGAGAAGTAGTGATTTTATTCGCCGATTCAATCATCATGCTGCGAATCCGCTTTTCTTCCTCCAAATATTGTTCAAGGGTGGTCCGAACACGCCAAAGGAATGCCAAGCACACGATACAAATTCCCACGAGCACAAACTGCCACATTCGCAGTTCACCACGAACATTCATGGGAACAAATTGAACGACTATCGTCAAAATTACCGACAGTGCACCAGTTGCAAACACGCCGTTACGTAAAAAACCTAGCTTGCCTCGACTTTCAATTTGCTCTGCACCAATTCGAATAATCGCTGAAAGTGCACGCATATTGGCATCCGCTGACAATTTGTCGAACGCCTTGTCAATTTCTGGGATCGTCATTACTTTTGTTGCCATTGACCCACCGACCCAACTTTAGCGAAAAATATTAATAATGTCAAGACCAATCATGTCAAGTTTTTTTCTCTTCTAAACTCTTGACCACACGTTGTACCGCCTCAATACCATCATAGTTCAGGCTCCACTCAGTGGTGGTTGCCAATGCCACAGACATTCGCTCAAGATATTCAATGTAAGGAATCTCAAAGCAACCCAAGCTCACCAAATGCGGATTGGTCATCTGAGCATCAAAGAGTTGAAATCCTAATTCCCTCACCTTATTTATCATCGCCCACAAAGCAACTTTTGAAGCGTCCTTAGCCCGATGAAACATTGATTCTGCAAAAAAAGCACCGTTGATGGCAATTCCGTATACACCACCGACCAACTCACCATCCAACCAGCATTCTGAACAATGAGCCCACCCGAGTTCGTGGATTTCGCAGTACCTTTCAATGAGTGGTTCATTCAGCCAATTATTGCCTGGCTCCCTTAGACAATTCCGAATCACATCTGAAAAATGAGTGTCAAACTGAATTTCAAACTTGTTCTTCCTGATTGTCTTAGCCAAGGACTTTGAAACGTGAATACCCTCAATCGGGAATAGACACCGAGTTTGTGGAATGTCCCAAATAAAAATTGGATAAGTCTCCGTACCATTAAGAAAACCGCCCAAAACATAACCTCTCGGGATATCATCCATTTGCAACTCATAGGGCATGACGGCTCTAGGAGGAAATCCTTCTATCTTAGGCACTCGTATCTCAGGCAATAACTTTCACCTCAATTTCTTTCAATCGGGTGCCTTCATGATGAGTGCTCAGAACCAACTTCCCTTCAGAGAGACTTTGTTCGGCCCCCTCAACCGTGAAATGTGTCCCCCATAATCCATCAATCTCAACAACAATCTTTCGATCCATTGCCTCATTCGGTGTATCGAGTGAAAGTTTTAACCACTGAAGATTAACGTCAAATTCAAGCAAATCAATTTTCGCTCCCTCACACGAAACAATGAGGTTCATATGCCGAACTACAACACGTCTCCCCACACCGTCCCATGGCTCTAACCGAAATACAGTCATTCCGTCTTTGGGATAGGTATCAAAGTGGGTTCCAAAACTGATAAACCCTCGATCCTGGTTGGACAACAAGAAACAGGTAGCTCCACGCAAGTAGTCCGCCAATGCAAACCCTATATCACCAGTAACCGGACAAAGGCCATAATTCTTCGAGCCTAAGTCAGGGGTAAATCCCATCGACGCATTACCGTCCTCTTTCACCATGCTCCAAGGAGCAAGTAATCCTCCGAATGCCAGGCGAACATTATTTTCATCCAACCGAATATAGTCTCGCTCAACCCATGTAGTCATAGCGCGAGATGAGGCAACCGAAGTAAACGCAGGATAACTCAAACCAAAATCAGACAGCATGGGATGTCCCTCATGCTCAGTCAAAGCACGTGGCTCGCTACCATAAGACCACCAATTAGGTGCAGGCGACTTAACAGTATTGAGAAGTTGCTCAACAGACCCCGTTGCACTAATAGAGCAGTCCAATTCCGCCATCCTAGACACCTCTTCAAAGGTGATTGTCGAAAAGTCGCGTCCGCTCCAAAATGGGAGTCGGTACTTCTCAAGGAATCGATGCCGCCACTGTCTCCACACCTCAAACTGATGTAACTCACCAGCCCCATAAAGAGGTTGAGCAATCGACGCTTCTCTATCAGCAAAGCGAATCAGAGCTTGAACCGTCTTCTCCGCTAAACTCACATACTCCTCAGGCGAGCGAGATAAACCACTGATTGGCGCCAGAGCAGCAAGTGCTAAGTACAACCGTGCTGCATGCACATACACTTGTGCCCTAGATCCATCCATCGCAACTCCACCTTCCCAATCTGGAGCAATAACTCCAAAAGTTCCCTGACCAGGTTTCTGAAACTTCTTCAAAATGAACTTTTCTACATAGTCATCAATCACCGTGATCTGCTCATAGTCAGGATAAATACGGTTTTTCTCAACTAAAAACAATGCATCTGCTAGGCTACTTGTGATTCCCCACGGAGTTTGGAAACTGGTCTGAATCGGCTCCATAGTGACGTTATCCGTCATCAAGATGCCATATCGGAAAACACCCTCTTTAACCACCTGGTGTTGACAAATCCAATGGGCTCGCGCTTGAATGAGATCTTTCAACGGTGGAATAAATAGTAAGTCGCACCACGATTCGCGACCATCCATGTCCTCAATATTGACTCTGACAGGACCTGGTGTAGGCTTCTTGAGCACCGAAATTGCACCGTATTCATCAGATTCAGTCTCTATTTCACAGTCTTCAGCATTAGTCTCAAACTGCGCAGGTCGAGTTCCAGCCGTTTCTAAGTACATGGTTACATCAGTTGGTACCACTGTTCCAGGACTGGTTCTAAACACGGGATTACCATAGTCAGCCAACGCCAAAACTGGATCCATTTGATGCTTTGGAGCGATAAGGCCAAAGCACATTTGAAATGTACGCTCTTCCTTGGGTTCCAGAACTAAACTAGAGTTACCGTACATCCACTCACCCCAATCTTCACGCTCCATGGTGGCCTGAGAATAGATGTAAACCACCGGTATTCCCTCCCATCCAGCAGCATTTTTGAGGGACATAGGCACATGGTGGGCAAACTCCCATGCCGAATCTTTACCAGGATAGACAACTACCCCTGGCGGGTCACCGCACAATCTTCGAGCCGAAAGAAAACTTGAAGCTCCGCCAATGTACTCATGTACCACTAGCCTCTCGGTTAACAAGGTATTCATTCCCTCATCACCAATTTGCTGACCATCAAGAATATTGTTTAACGCGAAAGGAAAACCAAGTTCACCGATTTCGATGCTCTGTCGACTGCGATTCTTGATCTTAATGTCCCAAAGAATCACGCTAGGTTTTTCAGGATGCTCGTAAAACTTTCCTGTGACCTCAAATTCTGGGAGCAGTGAAAATTCATATTCGAATTCCACTCCACTGGGGACAGAATTCACCTTGGCATTGGTGTTTCTACTCACCAACCAAGGTTCCTCAGGAGCGGTCCTTGCTCCTAACAGAATCGTTCCGGGCAAATACTCCTCAGTCGTTTCGTCTCCAATTTGTAGTACCGGACAAATAAACTGCAGGTCCATTCCCAATGCGCGAGCACCATCGCCCAGCAACAACTGGGTAATCCTTCCCCTTCCATCAAAGTTCAAATGAAAAGCAGAAGTCGAGAGGTCTTGTGACTCGTATTCAAAATCGAAATCGTCCACTGATGAAAGATTAACACTTGTTCTGTTAGAATCGCTTAAATGATCGAAAGACTTTCGATTTTAGGGTTTGGAAATCTGCAGGAGGGTCCAAAGGTTGCCGCGACCTTGGCCAACTTCTTCGGAGAACGTGAGTCAGAGGTTTTTTGCTGGGACCCACGCAAAGAACAATGCGACATCATGTGCAGAGTTTTACGCTACTTTCTAAAAGTAGGCGGGGTTAGACACTTTGTCTATTCCTTTAACGAAGCTGAACAAGCGCTCGATGCAAGCAATGGAGTCATAATTCTCAACCAACCCTCCCAATTCGAATCGTCAACCTTTTATCCCATTCTACGTCCCTCACTCCCGGTCTTCGAAGTAGATCATAATGACGTCGAATACGATGAAGACGTCGCGAAATTTCAATGTCTGCGATGGATCAATAAAGAGGAGTATCCGAGTGAGCTCATCTACGCACATCGGGAAGGACCTCTTCTCGACTGGCTCAACCAACTGTAACTCCGAGAGCTACCACCCAGCAATTTTATGTCAATGGAATTGAGGACAAAATTCAGGTGGATTTTTCCCCTATTTTCTGAAAGCAGTGTTACCATGAAGGTGTCCAATGGCGAACAACTACGCATTCCATCTCACTCACACTCCGTCGATTCTCATTCACCTCGTTGATGCGATTCGACCTGACCGATACGATGATGCTCTGGAACCGGAAAGATTCACTCTGCGTGAGTCAATCGCTCACCTTGCCGACTGGGAAGTTATTTGGTTAGACCGAATTGCGCTCGCTGTTGAGTATCCGGGAAGCCAAGTTGAAGGTGAAGATGAGACTAAGCGCTCAATTGATCATCACTACTCTACAAAAGACATTCACCACGAACTCGAAGTCTTTGACAATAGACGCCGTGACACGGTGGCATTCCTTCTGGGGCTCGCAGAGGATGACTGGGACAAATCTATCGTGCACTCTCAAAATGGAGAAATGACGGTTACAGAATTGGTCAGATACATCATAGGTCACGACCTCTATCACATCAACCAAGTCAGTTGCTATCTAAAGTAACTAGTCAGCAACAAGCATTGAGCGTAAAACTAAAAAGACCTGAAGTTTCTTCCAAAGAGAAACGCTCAGGTCTTTTCCATAACTGATATCAGGAAAATGGTACCGGGGATGGGACTCGAACCCACACAGGTCTCCCTAGCGGTGTTTGAGACCGCCGCGTCTACCATTCCGCCACCCCGGCGAACAAGATATAAAGATACCCGAATCATACGACACAGTGGCAACAACCATAGTCACCAGAGCCATCTACCGGTACTCTAGTACACATGAAATTGCGAATGTGGATGTACGATCTTGCGAGGGAACAAACGCCTTCCTACGAATACCTTCGCAAACTTTGTCAACTCTCGCTAGATTCAGGATATAACGCTCTTGGACTTTATTTAGAGCACCGATTCGCATATCCCTCAGCCCCATGGGTAGCAGGATTTCCCAACGCTCCAACTCGTCCCCTTCATCAATTTGCTTGGCCACTTCGAAGGTTTCATGTACTCCGAAGAAGGAGCTATCTTTGCTTGCGAACGGTTTACTGGTTTACAGGCTGACCCTACACATCCTCAATTCCTAGTACTCTGCAACCGCCTCATTGACGACGTGGTGAACATTTTCAGTTCGAATCTCATTCATATCGGAGGAGACGAAACTCAACAACTCGGCAAAGGCAATTCGGCAGTGTGGGTGAAACAATTCGAAGAAGAGGGTTGCTCCGATGGAAAAGCAAAATTGTACGGACAACATTTTGGTCCCCTTGCGAAGCGAGTTTCTGAACTTGGCAGGACACCAGCAGTATGGGGAGACATGTTTTTCGAGCATCCAGAGGCTCTCGATTACTTGCCAAAATCAACCGTTATTTTCGACTGGCAATACTTCAAATCTCCCGAGCACACCTCAAAAATGTTCCTCGAAAGAGGCTACCGAACGGTATTCGCTCCCGCCATCCAAACCTACAACGCAGTTTGGTGCCATCTGCCCCAAAGCGAGAGAAATGTTGCCGAACATGCAGAAGCGGCTGAACGTCTTCAAACCGAAGGTGTCTGCATTACAACCTGGGAAATGGGTCTCATGGGGAATTTCAACACCATTTTGCCCGCGATAGAAGCGAGTGGAAAGATACTGTGCGATGCAATCATAGGTCAGGACCAAGCAAAACCCCTCGAATCCGGTACCAGAGACGAAGATATTGCAATCTATCGCGACACCCAAAGCGCTCCTCGTTTTCTGGCTGCTTATCTTAGCCATTCTGAAGCCTGCGAAGAGTGGGCAAGAATAATGGGAATTGAGCTTAACCATTTACTAGGATTCAGTGGTATTCGGTCTTCAATAAAATGCCGATTGCTACTCTATTCCAATCCTTTTTTGCTCTACCTTCGAGACAGAGACCTAATCCTCAGTGAGTCAGGAATCAAAGCCGCTGATCTGTGCGAGCAGTCCATGGTTTTCACCACCTCTCCCGATCAACGCGGTGTGACGCAATTCGCCAAAAAATCACTTGAGTTTGTTCGAGTGGTAGAAAAATCCCATAAATTCTATGCACAACGAAAGCCGGGCGAAGCAATCACGGCACTATCACCTTGCCGCCAAATCTTCGAAGACCTTGAACGAGTAGCAAACGCCACCTACCTCAATTCAGGAGGTAGCTTGGCAGATGTTTACCGCTGCCAAGCCGCTAAAAAGCATGTCGAAGAGGTCATTCACAGAATTAAAATCTACGGCGATGGCTCTCTCGGTTATCTTCCAAGCTTTGAATCAATAACGCACCCAAAATTCACGCCGCATGATCAAGCAAATTGGTGGCTCATCAATAAATGGGCGAACGAGTAACCAAACGACAGCGTTCCTTCTTTCAAGATAGGGCGTAGGTAGAATCCTGCAATGGGATTTGACACTAATTTCGATGACAATAAAGTATCCAGAAAGCACTTCTTAACTGGATCTATAATCGCGGCTTTTGCACCCTTCCAGGCACTGGCCAGTATGTCAGGTGAAGTCACGATTGATGACGTAAAAAATGCCGAAAAGCTGTCTGGCATTTCGATGTCCGATGAGCAAAGAAAGGCAGTGCTTGCAATGTATAAAGGCTCTAGAGATGGGCTCGATGAAATTAGGAAAAAGGGTCTATCCAACGAAGTGCCACCAGCATTTAACTTTGTCCCACACGGAAAAAAACCGAAGCCTGGTACACGTACGAGTGTAAAGGTGAATACTCCCAGAAAGTTCACAAAACCAAACAACGACGAAGATATTGCATTTCTTCCACTTACCGAACTTGCAGAACTCATCAAGTCGAAACAAATCTCTTGCGTGCAACTCACGGATCTCTATCTATCCCGGCTCAAAAAATTTGGCCCTAAATTAAAGTGTGTAATCTCGCTGACCGAAGAGCACGCACGAAAGCGAGCAGCGGAACTTGACGAAGAATTGAGAAAAGGCAAATACCGAGGACCGCTTCACGGCATTCCCTATGGGCTTAAAGACCTCTTCGCAATGAAGGAATATAAAACTACTTGGGGTGCAGAACCTTACAAAAACCAAGTTCTCACTTACAATTCAGCGGTTGTAGAAAAGCTTGAGTCAGCCGGAGCTATTCTCGTCGCCAAAACGAGCGTAGGGGCGCTTGCTTTTGGTGATTTATGGTTTGATGGTCTCACCCTGAATCCGTGGAACTCCAAACAAGGATCATCCGGCTCCTCTGCAGGTTCAAGCAGCGGTACTGCAGCAGGGCTCTTCGGATTCTCAATCGGTACCGAAACTCTGGGATCCATTATCTCACCCTCACAACGGTGTCGAGTGACGGGACTACGCCCAACCTTTGGACGCGTTAGTCGCTTCGGTGCAATGGCACTCAGTTGGACCATGGACAAAGTAGGACCGATTTGCCGAACCGCTGAAGATTGTGCCCTGGTGTTTGCCGCCATTCATGGTGCCGACACCAAAGATCCTATGACCGTCACCTATCCATTCGAATATCGCGAAATAACTAATTGGAAGAATCTGAAGGTGGGCTACGTTGGGAAAGAACTTCCCGGCAAAGTTATTGAGCTCCTCCAAGGTCTCGGAGCAAAAGTCGAAAAAGTTAGTATCTCCGACAACCCAAACGGTGTGGATGAAGTGCTTTCCATAGAAGCGGCCTCGGCATTTGATGACATTATTCGTGATGGAAGGGTGGATAGCATGAAAGGCTCACTCTGGCCTCCAATTTTTAGGGCGTCCAGTCTTCTCACAGGGGTGGATTACATCCAGGCGATGCGAGCACGAACCCAGCTAATGAACAAATTTGAAGCCGAGCTTCAAGATTACGACGTGATTCTCGCCGCAGAAACAGGCGATTCCCTCCTCGTAACTACAAATCTCACCGGACACCCTCAAATTTATGTTCCACTTGGATTAAACGAAAACAAAAGGCCGATCGGAGTCTCAGTTTTTGGAAGGCTCTACCGAGAAGATCAAATACTCGGTGTTGCAGCGGCTATCCAAAAAATAAAACAAGCCCACAGGCTCAAACCTGATTTGTCCACATTGGTCTAAAGTCAAAATTGAATCCCCGTACGGAAAAATCAGCAATTTTTACCGCACGGGGTCACTCTTCGGCAAATCGGTATATAATTCCTATGAGGACCGGTCCGGCATCATTGTAAATTTTGTTAAAACCATGATTCGCAATGGCGCGAGGAAGGAGCCCAAGGACCTCAAATGAAATCTATTCGAAGGGGATTTACCCTTATTGAACTTCTCGTCGTAATTGCGATTATCGCAATTTTGGCGGCAATCCTATTCCCAGTTTTTGCTCAAGCAAAAGAAGCTGCTAAGAAAGCTGCAGACATCTCGAACCAAAAGCAAATCCTCACCGGAACCATGATGTACATGTCCGACGTGGACGATGTCTTCCCACTACTTCGAGTTGGACCATCCAACTGGCAAGCAGTGGTCACCGGACCACAGGTGAATTCAGGTCATAACCTGCTGAACCCTTACATCAAGAACATCCAACTCTGGAAAGCCCCAAATGACACTATGGCTCGATGCGACTCGAACTCAACTGGTTACGGTTCACCTGTAACTGGCGGTCCAATCAGCTATGCATTCACCTACAATCGACAGCTGAACCTAGTTTCAACCACTTCAGGTGCTGTCCCTACCGTGGATCTAACTGCATTCGGTATCGCTGGATGGTTGCCTACAAACGCAGACGGTAGCGTTACAGTTGCTTCCAGAAGCGCTTCCTTGAGCCAAACTCAAGTCGGTGCTCCTGCACAAACCATCTTCTTGGTTCCAAGCTACATCAGCTGGTCCTACTGGACTGGGCTCATGCAGCACCGAAATGACCAACGAGCTTACGCATTCCCAGGAAACGCAGCCGCCAACCCAGGTGCAACCATCTTACCGGGTGGTCTAGAAACTTGGCCAAAGGTTACCAACGCCGCTGGCGCATGGTGCGGAGCTTCTGATGGTATGTCAGTAGGTGCCTATGGCGGAATCTCTATTTGGGGATTTGCTGACGGTCACGTCAAGGCAATGAACCGAAACCAAATCATGTCATCAATGTGGGCGACAAGCTTGGCCACTGCGATTTCGAGCAATGCTCGAAACATGATCCACTGGGATGAGCGGTACAAGAACTAATGAACGAAAACGTTAAGAAGATTCTCATCGGAGTCATTGCAGTAATTGCAGTTGGTCTACTAGCGTTTCAAGTGATGAACTTTTTGAACGCTGATAAACCACAAGTGATTGGGAGCGGTAGCGTGGTTCCCCCCGGATTCAAGAATGAAAAAGAAAAAGCTCTTGAAGCTCAACAACAAGGTGGAGCTGCAACCCCCGATGCTGCAAAATCTCAAGAAGAGCGAGAATCAGCTCTTGCTGGTCCAAGCGGTCCAACTGCTCCAGCTGGCGGACAATAAGTTCAGTCGTTCTCAATAACGATCCAAATAAAAAGGTCTCTGTCATCCGACAGAGACCTTTTCTTCTTCATGACCTGTTTATTTCAACTAACCTCAACCAGAATTTTCTGGCAAGGGACCATTCCTTGGACTGTCTGAGTATGAACTTGATAACCGTTTGATAACGTGCTTACAAGTCCCTGGAGCGCCTGATCAACCTCATCTTTGAACAATTCATTGAAGAGATAAATCTTTACATAGGCGAATTGACCATTAACTGTCACTCGAACACCGAATATCCCTCGATCCCACGTAAACTGAAAAGCGCTTTCAACCCACCGCTCTATTTCGCCCTTACGCGAACTTAGCGACGTTCCTGCTAAGCTGACTGGCAGGTCATTCTTGTTAGATTCCTGCATATATTTGCCCCCTTTCTTATATATAACGCTTCTTAATAAAAATGTTTAGGGTTTTTGGAAACAAATGGGAGAAATAGAAGAATTTTGTTGAGTTTTTAACACTTTGAACCCAACAACTTCTGTGAACTTTTCACTTTCCAGTGCTCCTAAATCATTTTTTCAAGCAACTATCCGTCAAAAGTCCTACCGAACTTTCTCAAACAAAAACCTGCAACCCCAATCAAACTGCAGTGGTAGATTGAATGTAATGGCTTCTGCAAATGAAATTGAAATCTTAATGCGTTCCAAGTACCCGATTCTTTATGTAGTGTCTTGGGAGGAACGTAGAGTAGAAGCCTCACTCGATCAAATTTCTAAAAACCTCAAAAGAACCCTACATACCTGGAGCTATACCCAAGGAATGAAGCCACCGGTACCAGAATCGAATGGCAAAACGACCTTAGCTGGGGAACTAGAAGCACTTGCTCAAATTCTTGAATCAAGTGAGGGCACCGTGTTCCTCCTCAAAGATTTTCATCACTATATGCGTGACCCTAGAGTCACCCGACTCCTCAGAGATATCGCTGCAAAACTACGAAACCGCAGGCAAACACTCGTAATCCTAGCTCCAACTTTGGTACTACCCAGTGAACTGGAAAAAGATGTCACCGTCCTCGACTTCCCACTACCTACCTACTCAGAAATTGAACAAATTCTTGATAAGGCAGTTGCTGCCGTAAAAGGAGTTGAGAGCGTGGACGTCAACATGACCGCCACCGAAAAAGAAGCACTTATCAAAAGTGCCCAGGGGCTAACGCTCGATGAAGTCGAATCTGTTTTTGCCCGCTCCCTTGTGGAATCCAAAAAGTTTGATCAACTCGTCATTCTTGAAGAAAAACAACAGATCATTCGCAAATCTGGATTGCTCGAGTACTACCCACCGCAAGCTGGTCTAGCGGACGTAGGAGGCATGGAAACCCTCAAAGAATGGCTGGACCAGCGGACGACAAGTTTCTCGGACAAAGCGAGAGAATTTGGTATTCCCGCCCCCAAGGGGATTCTCTTGCTGGGAGTTCAAGGGTGCGGCAAATCTCTCACTGCAAAGGCTATCGCCTCTGCGTGGCGACTCCCCATGTTGAAGCTTGATGTGGGAAGAATCTTTGGATCCCTTGTGGGACAAAGCGAAGAAAACATTCGCAAAGCAATCAAAACCGCAGAGTCCGTATCACCTTGCGTTTTGTGGGCAGATGAACTTGAAAAAGGATTCGCTGGCACCAGCTCCTCAGGCGACAGCGGAACAACCGCCCGAGTTTTTGCTACGTTCCTCACCTGGATGCAAGAAAAAACCGCCCCTGTATTCCTCATTGCCACCGCCAACGATGTGTCAGCCCTCCCACCAGAACTCCTTAGAAAGGGTCGATTCGATGAGATTTTCTTCATTGACCTTCCTGAAACCAAAGAGCGACAACAAATTTTTGAGATACACCTCAAAAAGAGAAAACGTGACCCCAAGGCGCTAAAAATTAAACTTTCTACTCTGGCAGAAAAGAGCGATGGCTTCAACGGAGCAGAAATTGAAACCTGTATCGTCGCAGCACTTCAACGAGCGTTCCATGAGAGCAGAGAGTTATCAATGGACGACCTGGTTAAAGAAGTGGAAGCATGCGTGCCACTCAGCGTCATGATGGCAGAAGATATTTCCGCTCTTCGTGAATGGGCAAGTGTTAGAGCGCGCTCTGCATCCTAAGCAAGGGGTTCAAAACTAACAAGAGCTACCGAAACAAACAAAAAGACCTCCCATTGGGAGGTCTTTAAGTCGCTAAATGCGCGGAATTTACTTAGCTTCTGCAGCTGGAGCATTTGCGTCTGCAGCTGGAGCAGCTGGAGCAGCATTTGCATCGGCACCACCGCCGCAACCAACGAGAACGCTACCAAGAACGCCGAGCACCATAACGAGAGCGAGAATTTTCTTCATATTTTTTATCCTTTACACCTCCAAGTGTAATTTATTTTGCACTTATCGGCTTCCCTCTTGTGGATTCCGTGCGCAGTTCATTATAGAATACGAAATTCAATTTGAAAAGGATTCAAGCAATTATTTTTCGTGCTAAGCTTAAATTAGCGTGAACAATTCGGTATTGAACTTAACTCAATGCCAACCTCTAGTACTCAAGAGGAGAGATGTTTGCGCCAACCAGGTCCCATCTGCCAACGTCCGGCACAATTTTGAGCTCGCAACGCGGCGAAGTGATGCTCGGCGGATTGGGGGGAATCGAAACCAATAATAAAGCGCTTCGATTCCCCGTTTCAATCTTGCCACTCACTTTCTACCAACAACATTTTGCGAACCAATGCTCAAATACGACACGATTAAAACCCTCGACAACGATTACGTAATCCCCACATACAACCGCTTCCCTGCCTTATTTGTTCAAGGCTCTGGTTGCACCATGTGGGATAACCGAGGAAACGAATACCTTGACCTCTTAGCAGGAGTTGCAGTATGCAATTTAGGGCACTGCCACCCTGCCGTAGTCGCCGCAATCACAAGACAAGCTCAACAACTCATCCACTGCTCAAACTTGCTCCTCTCCGCACCCCAAGCACAATTGGCTGAAAAAATCTGCACGCTTTCAGGAATGGACAAAGTGTTCTATGGAGTTTGTGGCGCAACGGCAAACGAAACCGCACTCAAAATCGCCAAAAAGCACGGGCTCAAAAAACGTCCAGACGGCGACTACGAAGTTATCTGCCTTCATAAATCATTCCACGGTCGAACCCTAGGGGCGCTCACGGCCACCGGACAACGTCGTTACCAGAGATCGTTTGAACCTCTAGTCCCTGGCTTCAGACACATTGAAGCCGACAACCTAGACGAACTCAGAGAAGTCTTCAGCCACAAAACCGCCGCAATCCTCATTGAGCCCGTCATGGGTGAAGGCGGGGTCTACCCTCTCTCCACAGAATTCCTCAAAGAAGCTGAACGCCTGTGCCGAGAACATGACGCCCTCCTCATGCTCGACGAAGTTCAAATCGGTATGGGAAGAAGCGGGAGTTGGTTCTGCTTCCAACAACATGGGCTCAAGCCAGATGTCCTAATCCTTGCGAAAGGCTTAGGAGGCGGAGTCCCCATCGGAATGTGTGTGGTGGCGGGCAAAGCCACAAATATCCTTGAACCAGGAGACCACGGGGCAACCTTTGGCGGCTCCCCCATCTCCGCGGCGGCAGGACTTGCCGTGGTAGACACGATTGAACACACTGACCTGCTTGAACACGTCAAAGTGGTCGGCAAACTATTCCAAGACGGACTCAAGCAATTAAGCCCAGTCGCCGAAGTTAGGGGTCGGGGATTGATGATTGGCGCAGTGCTAGAGAAACCAATCGCCAGAGATGTTGTCAGAGAGTGCTTTGAACGAAAACTCATCATCAATGCAACCGATGAACACACCCTACGCTTCCTCCCCGCGCTCATCATTTCGCCCGAGCAAATCCAGCAAGCACTCTCCATTCTTGCCGAAGTGCTAGGAGTAGCCGCACCAAAGCCTGTCGCCGTCAGCACCGATGCGCGAGTCACCCACAAGCCATACGGCGATATTCTCGCTATCGACGACCTTCTCGACTCACAACTTGAGGACGTGCTCGACCTCGCTTCTTATCTCAAGCAACGACGAAAACTGGCACCGAGCGCCATAACTCCAGTGGAAGGAAGAACCGTGGCAATGGTGTTCGAAAAATCATCCCTGAGAACCCGAGTCTCATTCGAAGCCGCCCTGCACGAGGTCGGTGCGCACCCCGTCTATCTCACAAAGGCAGATATCGGAATTGGTTCACGAGAATCGATGAAGGACGTTGCTTCCAACCTCTCCCGATGGTGCAACTTAGTCGTCGCACGTCTGTATTAGCACAAGGACATCCAAGTACTCGCGGATCACTGCGATGTCCCAGTCATCAACGCCCTCACTGAACTCGAGCATCCATGTCAAGCCCTTGCCGACATGCTCACAATTCGAGAAAAGTTTGGCGAGGAAAAAATGAAAATCACCTATGTGGGCGACGCCAATAACGTCTCAAGGTCCCTGGCTAAAATCGCCACCCGAATGGGTTACCCAATGACCATCTGCGGACCAGAAAACTTCAGGCTAGAACCAATGCCGGGTCTTCACCAAACTGCCTCGCTCGAAGAGGCGCTCGATGGCTCCAAGGTCGTCTACACCGACGTCTGGGTCTCCATGGGCGACGAACACGAACAAGAACACCGCATGAAGGTCTTCCAAAGCTTCCAAGTCAGCGAGCGAGTCATGGGCATGGCAGATCCCAAAGCCATATTCATGCACTGTCTGCCGGCACGACGGGGCCTTGAAGTCACCGATGGCGTAATGGATGGTTCACAATCCGTGATCTACGACCAAGCAGAAAACAGACTCCACGCTCAAAAGGCACTCATCTATCGGGTTCTCGGACTCTAAACTCGTCGCCCGCAGACTCAATCTGCGGGCAACATTCTCTCAATTTGTTGAACGGTTGCTACCGACCGGTAAACTGTAAAACTCACATGGACTTCAAATCGACCCTCCATCTCCCCGACGCGGATTCGACGATCCCAATGAAAGCCAATTTGGCAGGACTTGAGCCGTCAATTCAAAGCATTTGGGACGAAGAGGCGATTTACCATAAACTCCAAGAAGTTCGAAAAGACTCGCCGACCTACGTACTCCACGACGGTCCACCCTATACGAACTCCCCAATCCACATCGGAACCGCCATGAACAAAATCCTCAAAGACTTTGTTCTAAAAAGCAGGTCTCTAATGGGGTTCCGAACTCCTTACGTCCCAGGCTTCGACAACCACGGCTTGCCAATTGAGCAAGCGGTCATGAAGAAGTTCTCAGACAAAAAAATCACACCTACCATCCCAGAACTCCGTGAGGCATGCCGACAACACGCCCACGAGTACCTCAAAATCCAAACCGATCAATTCAAACGATTAGGCATTTTTGGACTATGGGAGAAGCCGTACATGTCTATGGATTTCCGCTTCGAAGCGGAAATTGTCCGGGTGTTCAAACGACTGGTAGAAGGCGGATACATTTATAAGGGACTGAGACCAACGCTCTGGAGCCCATCTAGCCGAACCGCACTCGCCGATACCGAAATCGTTTACAACGACCATGTTAGCAAGGCGATCTACGTCAGATTCCCGCTAAGAAATGACCCCAATCAACTGCTGGCAGGTTTAGACAACGTTTACACCATCATCTGGACCACAACTCCTTGGACTCTTCCTGCTAATCAAGCACTAAATGTCCACCCAGAATTTTTGTATTCCCTAGTCGATGTTGGCACACAATTATTAATTCTAGCGACCGATCGTGTCAGCTTTTGCTTAGACTCATATGGTCTTACGGGAGTCACATTAGGAACTTGTCTTGGTGAACAATTAACCGAGCTACGTTTTGCCCACCCTTTATTTAATCTTGATCCGTCTTACGCTAGATATGCGCCTGTGTATGCTGCGAATTATGTAACTCTAGACACAGGTACCGGTATCGTACACGATGCTCCTGCTTATGGCGAAGAGGATTTTAAGTCGTGTAAAGCACATGGGCTAAATGATAGCGATATCCTCAATCCGGTCATGGGTAATGGCGTTTATGCTTCCACTACAGGAATATTTGGCGGACAATTTATTTGGAAAGCAAATCCTCAAATCGTCAAAGCATTAGATGATGCTGGCTCGCTGCTAAAGTCCATTACCTACAAGCACTCCTATATGCATTGCTGGCGACATAAAACCCCCATTATCTACCGAGCAACCTCGCAATGGTTTGCCAGTATGGATAAAAAATCTGCTGGGCAGTCACACAGTCTTCGGGAAGTTGCTCTTGCTGGAATTGAATCCACCCAGTTTTATCCAGCCTGGGGCCAACAAAGGCTGCGCGGTATGATCGCCAATCGGCCAGATTGGACTCTGTCTCGACAAAGACAATGGGGGGTACCAATGGCTTTTTTTGTGCACCGCGAAACAGGCGAGCTGCACCCACAGACGAGTTTGCATATGGAGCAAATTGCGCAATTAATTGAAAGTCAGGGTATCGAAGCATGGCAAGATCTTGACCCTGCCACAATCTTATTGGACGATGCACCCTTTTATGAAAAAAATAAAGACACCTTAGACGTCTGGTTTGATTCAGGTACAACGCACTGGCA
>JAPLCS010000102.1 GCA_026392145.1 Fimbriimonadales bacterium
GGTGCGGGTGGTTCCTTTGTCAATATCTTCGAGCGAGAGTTCGATCTCTCGTTCGACATCTTTGGGTCGTCCAGCTTCGAAGTCGTGTCCTCGGAATCCGGCCTGACCACCGCCGAAGAATTGCTCGAAGATCGTGCCAAAGCCGCCCATTCCGCCAAAGTTAATATTCTGAAAGTCTCCGGCATCGTTGCCTTGGAAGGGGTTGCCCGGATTAAAGTGTCCATTTTGGGCTGCTTCCCAGTTATCGCCGAACTGGTCATAAAACTTTCTTTTTTCTGGATCGCTGAGCACTTCATTGGCTTCGCTGACTTCTTTGAACCTATTTTCCGCAGATTTGTCACCGGGATTGACGTCTGGGTGGTACTTGCGGGCGAGCTTTCGATAGGCGCTTTTGATTTCTTTTTCATCGGCACCCCGGGGCACTCCTAAGATTTTGTAGTAGTCAGGCATGATGGCACTTCACTCAATGATATGAGTATAGTACGCTCAAGTCGTTGAGTGTGTTTCACCGCTTGATATTCTGGCAAAATTGTTGAGGATTGGCTTGAGAACTACGGGAATTGTTCCGATAACTTAACTGTGGACTTGCATACATTAACGCTCAAGATACAAAGGAGCGAAAACCTACCGGTGCTACCAACGGTGGTTGTGCAGATACTTCGTCTCTTCGACGATCCCACGGTGTCGCCTCGAACACTTGAAAAAATTATCGAGCAGGATCCGGCGCTGACCGCTAAGTTGCTTAGGATTGCGGGTTCTTCGATGTATGGCATGCAGTCGGCGACTTCGGTTGCTCGCGCTCTCAGCGTGTTGGGAATGAATACGCTCCGATCCATTTCTATTTCGTTGGCTTACCAGCAGGTGATGGAGCTAAAAGTTGCTCGACCTGCTTATGACCGACTTGCATTTTGGCGGCATTCATTAGCGGTGGCTATTGCTTCACGAGGGTTGATGCGAATGTTAAACCCTGTGCATGCTGAAGAGGTCTATATTGCGGGCCTTATGCACGATATTGGAGTGCTGGCACTTGAGAAGTTTTCTCCTTTGATGTTGACGCAAGCAGTGCGTCGTGCTTCGGCAAACGATATTCCGCTCGTGGTCGCTGAGCGACACTTTATGGATTTTGACCACTCAGATTTGGGTGCGGTACTTGCGCAAACGTGGAAGCTTAACAGCATCATTACTCACGCCATTAAGTTTCACAATGATCCGTTTGAGGATGAGACCAACTTTTTGACGACTATGGCAGTTGCAGCGGGTAACCGATTGGCTCACGAGTGTGGTTTCCCTGAAATGAGTGGGGTGCCTTGTGTCCACGGTGAAGAAGATATTTTGCCAAAGCTTGACTTGAGTTCGGAACAGGTTGACTCGGTTCGAAAGCTCATCATTGATGAAGTTGAGAAGATGGACAGTTCCATCGGTTCTAAGCGTTCTGCCTAATTCGGCGAGCCTGTGTGTGAATCTCTTCATTAAATCTTTTCATACAAATCTCTCAATCATGCTCTTACTGGGATGTTGAAGACTTTGTGGATAGGAAGCATCAAGTAATCGCCAAGTAAACTACGGGAATGAATAAGGTCGTTCTCGGACGAAACACCAACCAAGCCCTCGGTATTGGACAATTTGCGATTGATTTTCTTGCGGGAACATTAGGACCTGGTCCAAGCCAGTCGGTGCTTGATCGGACGAAAGCATTCCATACCGATTCCTTACTTTGTGGTGCTTCGGCACTTGCGCTTGCAACCAATGCTCCTACGATATTGAGAGCTGAGGCATTGGATTACCCTTGTGAAAACGGGGCGACGGTTTTAGGTTCTACTGCACGCTGCAAGGCGGAAAAAGCCATTGCAGCCAACAGCTCGGCGGTACGAGAGTGGGACAGTAATGGCACCAATTTTGGATACAACCCAGCGTTAGGACATCTTGCGGGCGAGTTTGGTCACAACGATTTTTACGGAGTGGCGGTAGCGGCGTGTCAGGAGCGGGGCTTGGATGGTGCAATGGCGCTGAAAGCCATGGTTTTGATTGATGAAATCAGAGGTCGGCTGGCAGAGGTTTTTAGCCTTAAGACTTACAAGATTGACCATGTGGTTCACGGTGCGATTGCGTCGGCGGCAACTTATGTTGCGCTTCATGGTGGTACCGCTGAACAAGCAGAGCATGCTATCGGGATGTTTGTAGCGCACTACATTCCTTGGCGTGCGATCCGTGCTGGAAAGCAGTTAAGCGATTCGAAAGGTGCGTCGGCGGCGATTAGTACGGAAGTGGCGGTGCTCTGTGCCAAGCGTGCGTTGAAGGGGTTTATTGGTCCGAAAGATATTTTCCGAAATCCTGAATCAATGTTCCGACAGTTTGTGAAGACTAACGGTGATTCGCCGTTTGATTTGCATTTGTCGCATAGTGGCGATGACTTTGCGGTGATGGGGATGCACTTTAAGTTGGGTCTTTATGAACACCAATCTGCGGGGGCGTTGCAGAGTGTGGTTGATCTTTTGATTCAACGACCTGACTTTGTAAATTCGATTCGGTCCATCACGATTAAGGCCTATGAGCCTGCTTTTGGAATCATAGGTGATCCGGCCAAGCGCGACCCTAAGACTCGTCAGTCTGCGGACCATTCGATGGTTTTTATCGTGGCTCGGTTTATTCATAAGGCTCAGCAGATTTCGTTAGCGACTGACAATGATTCGATTTGGAAGTCATTGATGCTGATGCCCTTGGATTACGGCAAAGAAGCGATTTTTGACCCTGCGACTCGGGCGGTGATGGAAAAGATTCAGTTTGAACACGGTGGCGATGAGTACGATCGCAACTATCCAGATGGAATTCCGACTTCGATGGTGGTGACTTTAGAAGATGGTACGATGCTGGATTCCGGTCTTTGCATGTATCCGTCGGGTCATGCTCGGAATATCTCGGCTGATCTGCAGGGAATTTTGAACCACAAGTTTGCGTTGCTAGGATCTATTGCTTTGCCAGATGGTGGTGATGTGCAGGTGTTGGTTGACCGATTGAACCAATTGCCATCGCTTTCGGCGGAGGATTTGATGTCAATTTATGAATTTGACATCGCGGTTCGCCCCGCTGTTGATTAATTCTATCTGTTGAAAAGATAGGGTTGAAGTGCTTGATTTGCCGTCCCTCTCGTTTGGAACAAAGCAGTCTATTTTTGAAACCAAAAAATAATTAATGTTAATTTTGATACAAAATAATTTAGTTGTTTTGTATCAAATACGGTGGTTTTGAAATTGTATCGTTTTGTTTTATGATTACGTGACGTCTGGATAGAAATCATTTTTGCAGACTAAATTAAAGCATAATGAGATTCTAGGTTATAACACTCAAAACAGGATTTAGAATGAATCATCACAAAAATAATATCGTTGGGCTTTTATTTATACTGCTACTGATTCTTGCAGTAGTTGGTTGTGGTGGTGGTGGAGCAGGCCTTTCAGGAACAAGCACTACTGGCAATCTCGGTTTCAATGTTTCAAGCATATCGCTTGCTACTACTATAAATGCACACACACAGGGGAACGGTGATAATCGTGTTATATGGGACTGTGCTATTTCACCAGACGGTAAGACTTTTGTTACTGCAGGCTGGGATAAGACTGTTAAAATTTGGGACGCCAATACAAGCACCCTAATTAAAACAATCTCAAATTTTCCAGGAAGATTAATGAGTGTGTCATTCCATTCCGATGGTCGAACTTTATTATGCTCTGGTGGTGCAACAGACGCAGATGCATTTGCTTGGACGGTGGACACAACTACTGGTGCAAAGTTGCAAGAGTATCCGAGTCCCA
>JAPLCS010000150.1 GCA_026392145.1 Fimbriimonadales bacterium
GCACAGGATTAATTGGCAGAAAACTTGCTACTGCTCTTCAAGAACAGGGGTACGAAGTTATCCTTCTTTCTCGAACTTCTGGTAACGGAAAACTTGTATGGGATGGAGAAACTGTTGGGGAATGGGCTTCCGCACTCGAGGGGGCCTATGCCGTCATTAACCTTGCCGGCGAAACTATTTCACAGAAGTTCACAGTTAATAACAAGCGTCATATTTTGGAGAGCCGGGTTAAGGCAACTCAGGCTATTGCATCTGCGATAGCAAATTGCGAAGTCAAGCCGTACTGGATTAACGCCAGCGCAGTTGGTTTCTATGGCGATAGAGCAGATGAAGTCCTAACCGAAGCCAGCGTCGTTGGAACTGGATTTCTTGCAGAGACGTGCTCGGCATGGGAGGAAGTTCCAAAAAAGCATGTCGGAAGTGCGATTGTGAGGATTGGAGTGGTGCTTGATCCAAATGGTGGAGCGCTCAAGCCACTTATGAAGCTTGCAAAATTCTTCTTGGCTGGTCCTGCTGGTAGCGGCAGACAATGGATGCCATGGATTCATATTGACGATCTAGTCGCTATCTTTATGTGGTTAGTTCAGCAGCGACGTCCGGGTACCTACAATGCGGTCTCTCCCCATCCGGTAACCAACCGTGAGTTTATGCAGACATTAAGTGGACTGAAATTCATTCCTCCTGTACCTGCATTCGTTTTGGTAATCATTGGGAAATTGATAGGACCAGACAGCTCACTTATACTTAATAGCTGTCGAGTGATTCCGAAAGCGTTGCTGGATGCAGGATTTGAATTTCAGTTTTCGGAGATTGGCGTTGCAGTCAATGACCTCCTGCGTTAAACTTGGCTTATGGTTTTGATGCGAAAATTCGCGATCGCCGCTCTACTCCTTTCACTGGTTGCTCCTGTTGCACTGGCGCAAGATAAGCAAACAACTCCTCCTGTTGAGAAGAAGGTCGAACTGACGGCTGAACAGAAGTCGAGTGTTCTTAATGATGTTCAAACCACTTTGTTTGAGAAGTCGTTTGTTCCGGGTATTGATTTTAAGAAATGGCCCGAGTTTGTAGAAAAGAAGAAAGAATCAATCGAAAAAGCAGATACTATCGCTGAGTTTACGCGGGTTGTAAATCAAGCACTTAAGGATTTTGGAATCAGTCATTGCCGATTGATGACGCCACGTGCAGCGGCACAGCGCGGTAAGACAACAGATATCGGAAGTGGATTGAATGGAACTGCAAGTGATGAAGGCCTGGTAGTTCGAAGAGTCATAGACGGTGGACCAGGGAAACAGGTTGGGATTGCTGAAAATGATGTGATTACAAAACTGAACGGCAATAAGCCAACATCTTTCGATCAACTATCGGGCGAAAAAGGTACGAAATTAGAGCTAGAAGTCAAGAAAGTCGACGGCAGTGTTGTGAAAGTGGACCTGGTTCTGGATGTTTTCTCAACAGTGCGGAAGGAAACACTTACCTGGATTAATGAGGATACGGCGGTGCTTCGGGTCTTCACCTTTGCCGCTGGTTATTCTCGTGAGAACCTTGAGGGCCTAATCAAAGAGGCAAACGGTAAAGCAAAGAATCTGATTTTAGATTTACGGTCCAATGGTGGAGGAGCGGTCAACAACTTGAACCATTTGCTTTCGCTACTGCTACCCAAAGACACGGACTATGGCACGTTTGTCTCTAAAAAATTGGTATCTGACTTTGTGGCAGCCAAGCCGGATGCTACTGTGACACCCGAAGCTGTAGCTGAATGGGCGCCACGAAAAGCTAAAACTCGAGAACTCAAAACCCCTGCGTTCAGTGGCAAGATTGCAGTGCTCATCAATCGTGGATCTGGAAGTGCAAGCGAAATATGTGCAGCGGCTCTAAGTGAAAGAGCGTCTGCACCATTGGTGGGTACCCAGTCAGCTGGAGCCGTATTGAGTTCTACATATGCGAAGCTTTCGGAGGGATTCATGATGCAATATCCACTTTCGGACTACATTACAGCAAAGGGCATGAGGCTGGAATCGAATCCGTTGAAGCCAACTCACGAAGTAAAGGCTGTTCGGCAAGGCGATGGACCCGATCCAGCAGTTGAGAAAGCCGTAGAAGTGTTGAAGGGCACGCAACTGAGATAGCAACGAAATAGTGGTGAAATTGATAGAATTCTTTTACCACTCTTAAAAGAAAAACCCCATCGAAAATCGATGGGGTTTTTCTTTTGGACAACTTTCGGAGTTTGAGCTTATCGCGCGTAGAATTCGACTACTTGCTGCTCTTTGAAGAACTTGGGGAAGTCTTCTCTTTCCGGAAGGGCAATAACCTTTCCTTTGAAATTTTGCACATCTGCTTCAAGGTAAGCAGGCACTGCTGCTGCTTCGTAGTGATTGTTCTTTGCCATGTCTCGGCTTGACTTTCGGTCGCGCACTTCAATGACGTCTCCTACCTTGAGTTGGAAGGAAGCGATGTTAACAATCTTTCCATTGACTAACACGTGACAGTGGCTGACCATCTGTCGAGCTTGGAAAATTGTATTTGCA
>JAPLCS010000180.1:0-2065 GCA_026392145.1 Fimbriimonadales bacterium
AATGGGAACCTACTCTGCGAGGTTTGAAAAACTTTTTCCATTCGTTTTCCCAGTCCACTTCGACAAAGGGTTCGTCTATCACATCATCCACTCCAAGTGCAAGGAGCGCTGTTCTTAAGGATTCTATTTGAGTTCTGACTCCATCGACATCAACGTAACATCCGGTGATGCAGTTTGCTTCCTCTAAGGTGTTTTCTATGCCGTAATCGCGGAATGTGTTGATAATCGGTGACCAGTCGGCGGGTGCAGGAGTCTGTTTGGCTTTGATGAGAATCCAGTTCATTTTTTCTTTCCAAATAGTCCACCAAACGGACCTTCTTTATGTTTGGGAACCCTTTCACCTCTGAGCTCGGCAAATTCTCTGATTAGTTTTGCTTCTGTCTCAGATACTTTTTTGGGAATTTCGACGTTCATCTCAACAACTAGGTCACCTCGTTTTCCGCCATGGATTGGAGGTAGTCCTTGCCCTTTGAGAGTAAGACGTTGACCAGGTTGAACACCGGCTGGAATTTTGAGTTCTAATTCGCCTTCAACTCCGTCAATCATAACCTCATCGCCGAGAATGGCCTGAGCAACCGATATGTTCCAAGCGGTCAATAGGTGCTGGCCATCTCGCACAAACGGACCATCTTCTTGTACATGGAGTACCACGTACAAGTCACCGGGGCGACCTCCACGTATTCCGTCATCACCGTGACCCGGCATGTGCATGGTTGAACCAGTCGAAACTCCTGCGGGGATTTTAAGAGAAACCGTTTCCTGTTCACTCTTAAGACCTCGGCCGTTGCACGACTTACATGGATTGGTGATTTGGAAGCCAGAGCCCTGACATTTAGGGCAGGTAGTTTGCGTGCGCACTTGACCTAAGAAAGTGTTCTTGACAGCGGATACAGCTCCCATACCTTGACAAGTGCCACATTGTTGGGGTTGCCCTCCACCTTCGACTCCAGTGCCAGTGCAGGAGCTACATTCTGAAGCCCTAGTGACTTTGACTTCCTTGGTTACGCCTTGAATCACTTCAAGAAGAGAAACTTCGACATCAAGACGCAGATCGCTTCCATCTTGCGCCATCGTTCTTCGCCTTTGACCACCGCCAGCAGCACCGAAAAACATCTCAAACAAATCGCCAATGTTTCCACCGCCGCCGCTAAAGAATGGATCTTGCGGCATATCCTCTGTAGTTCCAAATTGATCAAAACGAGCTTTTTTGTCTGGGTCTGACAGAATCTCGTATGCGCCTGTGACTTCTTTGAATTTATCTTCCGCAGATGGATCATCTGGGTTCACATCAGGGTGATATTTTCGGGCAAGACGTCGATATGCCGACTTAATTTCGTCAGCAGAACTGTTGCGAGAGACGCCAAGAACCTCGTACGGATCTCGTTGAGCCATCTTCAGTTAATACTCCCAATTGCCTTCGTTCGTTGTGAACTAATTCGTTGAACTTGAGTCAAAAAACCGTTCTTAGTCAACGTCTGAAGCACTATCGTCTTCCAGGGCTTCTTCGTCTGCTGCGATATCACTAAGAGAAAGAGTGTCTTCCTCACCTGCAACAGGAACCACATCCTCAGCGTCTTCTTCGTCTCCGCCAAGATCCGAGAGGCTGATTTCATCGGAATCGAGAGACTCTGGGTCGGCATCTTCCAGTCCAATTGTCTCAATTAGCACCGACTCATTTTCATCAAGCGCAGGAAGAAGCATTCCGAATTCTCCCGCAACAACGTCATCGAGCAATACAGCACTTTCGACGGTTTCGCCAGTGGGTTCGGCGATAGCTGCAAACATTCTTGGTTCGATTTTGCCTGCAGCAATTTCTGCAAGAGCAATAGTAAGTGGGTGTCGTGATTCAATTGTCACGAGAGGCATGGCGCCTTCTTTTAATTGCTTAGCTCGCTTTGCTGCCAAGTTCGAAAGAACAAACTTTCCGAGTGGGTAGTCATTGAGAATATCAGGATTTGGAAGCATAGGAAAAGTCGCCGAAGATACAGACTACCTAATTCGTATTCTCAATGTCCAGCCAGTAAGGTGACATTTGACTCTAAGGGAAGACGTTTTGCAAATTGCA
>JAPLCS010000180.1:2146-2822 GCA_026392145.1 Fimbriimonadales bacterium
TCCGATAATTGACTGTGACTACCTAACTCTTTATTCAATTTGTTAAAGGTTGTAGCTAGCACTGCGTTGGACGACATTGTATGGACCAGTTTATCAAACTTGAAGAAGGGTTGCCTGAAACTATTGAGGGGACCAGGACAGGTTCAATTTCTGACGATAGAAATCGTGAAGAGGGTTTTTGGTTTTTAGAGGAAGCCAAGATATTACTACTCAAGGTCCGATCCTTTGACTGGGAATCTTATTTTAAGTCCCCCTTGTTCATTCCAGCATCTCTCGCCGTGCTAGGGATACTAATGACATTTTGGACGTTGACCAAAGGCGCCTTTCTGCAATGGAAGACAAACGATTATTACAGTCATGGATTTATTGTCCCAATCCTAGTTGCATGGCAAATTCGAGTTCGGAAGGAGCTGTGGGACAACGTTGATTTTAAGCCATCTGCAATTGCATGGTTGTTCCTAGTTCCGCTACTTGCCGCTCAGTATTTGGCCGTGACTGGAGAGTTTTGGGCCGTACAATCATGCCTCTTTATCATTATTAGTCTTGTTGTTTGCTGGCTGATATTTGGTTTTCGCAAAGCACTTGTTTTGTCTTTGCCAATCGCATTTGTTGCGTTTGCTCTCCCTTTGTGGGGTTCCTTAATTGATGGTTACACTAATCCATTGCAGGTTTTGTC
>JAPLCS010000055.1 GCA_026392145.1 Fimbriimonadales bacterium
AGTTGTTTGTGATACTTGACGCAGAGTGCCTTGACTCATTCTGCGTTTTCCATGCTGACGGGCTGGCCGCCGCAGGTGTTATTGGTAATGCTGAGCATTACGAAGGGGACATGGTCGCCCTTGGTTTTGAGGACTTCTTCTAACTTTTCAAGGTCCATATTTCCCTTGAATGGGTGCTCGTTGAAGGGGTCCTTGGACTCTTCGATGTTGAGATTGAGGGGAGTTGCCTTGTTGTCCATTACGTTGGCAGCGGTGGTATCAAAGTGACCGTTGCTTGGGACAATGTGGTGAGGTTCTAGTAGGGTGGAGAACACGAGGTGTTCGCCGGCTCGACCCTGGTGGACTGGGATGACGATTTGGTGCCCGAAAATGTCATGCACCGCGCTTTCAAGTTCGAAGTAACTCCTTGACCCCGCGTAGGATTCATCTCCCATCATGATGGCAGCCCATTGCTCTTGGCTCATGGCGCTGGTGCCAGAGTCGGTGAGAAGGTCGATCATGACCTGGTCGGATTTCAGGGCGAATACGTTGTATCCTGCCTCCTTGATCCATTGCTCTCTTTCGAGTTGGGTGGACATTCGAATCGGTTCCACGACCTTGATGCGGAACGGCTCGAATAAGATTGGTTTCATGGGGAGAAAGGTACCAGACCTATTCCTTGTTTATCGGTTTCTTAGCCGAAAAAAAGAGCCCCTTGAAGGGGCTCCTTTGGATGTTTTCATTCGCTCAGTGCATCGGCTTGTAGCGCGGTTTAGAGAGGTGAACGAGTCATTCTGGTCGGGTGTTCGCCCGCCAGAGATCTCGCTTCGAAGTGGGAAATTGTGTGGTTGACCACAATTTCGTAGGTTCCCGCTTCTGGAAGGGTGAGGAAGTTCTCTGCAAATGGAGCGGTATCTCCATCCACGCTGAGCATGAGGTCAACAACCGGGCCGTCCACTTGAATTACGAACAGTCCAGACTCGCCGCTTACATTGTTTGATCCAATGATGACTCCCGGATTGGCGAACTGAGTTTCCTTGGGTTCGGCCAAGAGGTGCCATGCTGATCCTTCTTCGGCGATGCCAAACAGAAGCGTTTCTGGAACGGATAGACCATTGAGATCAATTTCTCCGAGAATTTGCCTTTGTCCAGGTGCTGATTCTCCGTCAATCAACCAACTTTCGAGTTCTTCACCGGTGACGGTGTGGATGGCGGAGACGATCATCTCAATGGGAACGGTTTCACCTTCGATTCGATCGTCCACGTAGTGGACTTTGACTTTGTCTTTGACTCGTTCGAACGAGAATAGTTGGGTGGCATACAGGCGGGACATTTCGTGTGCCGCGGCTTTGTATCGTCCGCTACTGTCAATGACTGCCCAGCTTTGAACTGGCCAAATGTCGTTGAGCTGCCAGATGAGAGATCCGCGACAGAAGGCATTTCTTCGGAAGTGTTCGACACCCATTCGGAGTGCGTCGCGCTGGTTGAGTTGCGAGTAGTAGGTCCAGTCTTCGAGTGTTTCGCTTGTTGGATAGTGAAGTTCGACATAGCCCACGAAGGTTTCGTATCCTTTTCGGGTTTTGTCGTGCCAGCGGACTGCAGGGGAGGTGTAGTCCCAGTCTTCTGCTCCGAGCGTTTGCTCCCAAAGTGCTAGGGAACATGAGGAGGCAAATCCATATTCACTGCTGAAACGTGCTTCGGAATCGAGATAGTACTTCCAGTCTCCTCGACCGTGCCATGCATCCCAGTAATGGGAGTCTCCGATTTTTCCACCGTTGGCATCTGGTTGGCTTTCACCACACGGAGAGGTGTGGATGTAGCTTGTTTCGTGCGAGTGAGCAGAGACTACGGATGGAAGGAGCTCATCGTATAATCTTTCACCGTAGAAACGAGGCGGGTGTTCACCACCCTTCCACGTCCACTTTTGCTGCCACATTTGGAGGTTTTCGTTGTTTCCGCACCAAAGAGCTAATGAGGCTCGTCCGCGCAGTCGTCTGACATGGTATTCGGCCTCTGGCTTGACGATGTTTAACCATTCGTCGGTGTCGGGATAGTATGCGCAGGCATGTGGGAAGTCTTGCCACACCATGATTCCTAGTTGGTCGCAGATATCGTAGAAATCTTCGGATTCATACATTCCACCGCCCCAGACTCGGAGCATGTTGGAACCTAAGTCGAGTGCTTGTCCGATTCGTTCCTCGTAACGCTCTCGTGTGATTGCAGAGGGGAAGGAGAAGTCTGGAATCCAGTTGAAACCCTTGGCGTAGACTTTCTTTCCGTTGACTTCGAACTCGAATGATTCACCGATCTCATCTTTTTCTCGAAGCAGTTTAATTTGTCTGAACCCGACTTGGGTGGTTGCCACATCGATGAACCCTTCACCTGATTCATCCATGATGCCGACTGCGAGTTCAAAGAGTTCTTGATCACCGCATCCTGCTGGCCACCAGAGGGTTGGGTTTTCGATGTGAAAGTTGCCATCGGTCGAAGAGAGGATTTCGTCCTCTAGTTCGAGCAGGTACGCGAGTTTCCCGTTCCCTTCGACCTCGGCGTGGGCACGCAGGGTGACGCTTCCATCTTCATGCCACTCTTGAGTGGTTGAAAGGTGGGTAATTCTGGTTGCATATTCGACCAGTCTTACGGGTTTCCAGATTCCGCAGGAAACGAGTCGAGGACCCCAATCCCAACCATACATGCATTGAATCTTTCGAACGAATGATCGTTCTTCAAATCTCTCTACAAATGTTGGAAGCCCTTGAGCCTTGAAGAATGCTTGTTCGCGCTCCATTCCAACACGAACTGCCGATTCGAAATTGATTCTCAGTTCGTTTTCGCCTTCGTTTAGTTTGCCTGTTACATTGATTTCGAGGGGAACGAACATGTTGTCGCTTTTAGCGATTTCTTGTCCGTTGAGCAAGATGGTACAGATGGTGTCCAGACCTTCAAAAATGAGTACTTGGTTGGGCATATCATCGCTTGCAGCCCAGTCGAATTTACATCGGTAACTCCAGTCAGCATCGTCTACCCATTGGACCCCCACTTCGTTCATTCTTTCGTGTGGATTGGGAATCATTCCGTGTGACATCAGGTCAAGGTGAATATGTCCTGGAACCACGGCGGAAAGCCATTCTGGTTTTGAATAGCCTAATTGCGCATAGGGGTGATCGTGGCGGGTTTCAATAAACTCCCAACCGTGACTCAAGAAATGCTCTTGCATGGCTTCGGAGTTTACCGATATATCTCTAAGATTCAGATTAAGAATCAAGGTAAATTCAATCAACTATGCTTGACCCACGTGTCACTCGCCTTGCCGAACTGCTTTGTACTCATTCTTGTGATTTGGGACCGGCGGACTCGGTGCTGATTCACGC
>JAPLCS010000358.1 GCA_026392145.1 Fimbriimonadales bacterium
ACGTTTCGTTTGCCTGTATTGGGGTCGTGGGTGAAGACGAGAGGAAGTGTAACGAAGGGACCGCCATCCTCTGGCCAGCAGGTTAGGACGGGGATTTTTCTTAAATCAATGTCCTCCCCTTGCCATACAACTTCTTGGCATAGGGCTTTAGTGACGGTCTTGGGAAGTATAGTTTTAGCCTCGCCAAACATCTGGATCAGCTTTTTAACCGCCAACATTTTGTCTTTGGGGACATCTGGCGGAATCATGGCTGCAATACGCTCTGCATGTTCTTCATAGTCCTCACAACTGAGAGCCCAACTCATTCGCTGTCTGGTTGCCATCGTGTTAATGGCGACAGGGAACTCATATTTGCGAATATCAGTAGGGCGATGCTCGGGGTGAATGGAGGGATTTTTCATTACCGCACTCATGACGTTGGGACTTGATGTGCGATGGGTTGGACCAACTACGTTTTCGAAGAGGAGTGCTGGACCGCCTTTTTTGACTACCCGATCGGTAATTTCCGTTATTTCCAAGTAGGGTGATACTGGTTCTTTTATTCTCACCAGTTCATTTTTAGACTCAAGGAATTTGAGGAAGTCTTGATAGTCGCGGTATGCCATCCGCTAGATTCTACGTTCTTGAATTGGGATAGATGTGCAGCTACTGGTAAATTGTGGCAATGATTGAAACTCGGCTGATGACCGTTGCTGATATTGAAGCGTGGATAGTGGGAGTCGAGGAACTTGAATTGCAACTTGGGAGGTACGCCTTTGATGGTGCGGTGTTGCCTCCAGATGAGTTTAAGCAGTTCCTATGCGGTGTGTTGAACCGACCTGTTTGGACAGGAGTTTGGGGTTTTATAGAAGGGAAAATTGCCGGTTCAGGAATGTTTAAGGGTGATTTGGTGGACGGCTGGATTGAAATTGGCTATGGGGTGAGTCCCGAAGTTGAGGGGCGTGGAGTCGGGACTGCGATTGCGAGGCACTTAACCGAATATGCGTTAGAGTCTGGCGCGAGCGTAGTTCGTGCCCATACGCTCTCAGATGCTCCAGCTTCGCAACGAATCTTGGAAAAGCTTGGTTACCAGTACGTGGGACAATTCGAAGAACCTGAGGATGGAATGGTCAACCGATACGAAATAGTAACGTCAGGAGAAGTGGATGAGTAATTGCTCGTCCTTACTCTTGCCCCGCTTCTCTTACTGCTTCGAACGCCTTGGCAGCTTTTGAGGCAGGTCCCTTCTTTGTTTCAGATTTGGGGGTTTCTGGATTGATTCTGGAAAGTACAGAAATCTTTCGCACTGATTTTTCAATGTTTCCGCCAATGCGTGGTCCAATAAGAACGTAGCCAATAAAGGCAGCGCTGAGTGGCGCGATGATCCATTTCGCGGTAAATACAACAAACTTACCTAGGGGAGTGAGTACCACCGCCATACTAAATAGATTGTAACTCAACCATGGCCTCACAAGTATTTGAAGACGCACTTGATTTGTATATAGACCTCCTTGAAGTCGTGCCTGAGGTGGGCAATTCTGGAGAAGAGCACACTTGGAAAAGTAGCCCTTTTCCCAATGTAGTACCCACGGGCCAGTCAGAATCGCGTCGATTTCGCACGATTATTCTTGAGAATGAATACCTGCGACTTACTTTAGTGCCAGCACTAGGTGGTCGGTTGTTATCGGTTTATGACAAGCGATTTAATCACGAGTGTTTGAGAGGTTGGAAGACAATAAAAGCTGAGGTGGTTGATGACACTTCCATGCTGCCATTTGGTATGGTGTTTTCTGGTTGCAAAGGTACGCGAGCCAATAGTTTAGGTTCTACAGACTCCATGTTGCTTCATCCTCAAGACGAGGGTGATGCCGCAGAGGTAATCGTTGCTGAAGTCCACAGTGGATCAGAAATTTCCCATCAGATTCGTTACATTTTGCCGCCTGCTTCGAGCTCTTTTCGCATGGAAGTGACTGTGCAGAACCGAAGCAACAAAGTAGTTCACGGTGTTCATCCTTCAATTTCTGTTTTTGGATCGAATTCTCACTTTTCAGACACGTTAGAGTTTTGCAAAGTTGGCGATTTGGCTTTCACCTATGTTCCGGGTTCACTTGTTGCGGAGGCTCAAGAGTTGACGCCTAGCGTTGATTTTGGTAGTTTGTCTCGAACTCTCGGATGGATGAGTCCAAGACAAGTCGATAGTTTTTCAATTTCGGTTTATCCTTTGCCGGCTGGGATGTCACCAACTTATGTGGGGCATGAAATGGTGGCAGAGTTGGGTAGTGAATTGAAGGTTTGCGCCGGAGTACCGCTTTTGAACCATAAGCTGGTTGTTCAAACCCAGACCGGGGATTCTTTTGAGATGCCAGTGAGTATTCATCCTGAGAAGGTGCTTGAAGTTGATTTGGGAACGGTTCCTGGGCATGTTTTTGTGTCGCAGGTGAAGAGTGATCTGGGTGTTGTGGTTGGCACCATTCCTGACTGTGTGTTGGGGCAAGAACCAATTGAAATCAATGCTGAATTATTGACTCCATCAAGCGGGGCTAGCAGTGAAATTAACTTTTCTAGCCTTTCGGATGTTGCTTTAGAATTGCTGCTTGCTAACGCACATCATCGGGTTGGAGCGTTAATTGAAATGGCCTCTCGATTTACACTGGCGGGTGATTACGAAATGGCGGATCGAACTTATGAGCAGGCCCTGCTCTACAATGGTGATGACCCTCTTTTGTGGTGGGCGAAGGCTGCGAATAAACGTTTAGGTGGGCTTGATGTTGATGTTGAGGAAAAGTTGGAACTACTCAACGCTCACTTTTTGAGTCCTTTGGAGCCGTGCCTTCGTGCAGAAGCCTTTTTGGGGTTGCCGCAAACTCACGGAAAGGAGCGATCGACTCTATTGGAATCTTTGAGTGAGGTGCCGGAGATGTTTATTGAGGTGGCTTGCCAGCTCATTGATGCGCGAATGTATGGTGATGCTATGCGATTTATTGATGAGGCACTTAGGCACCAATCGTTTGCGATGCTTCATTATTTGGCAGCGGCACTATATTGCGAAAAGTCTCAAATGGTGGCTGAGGGTGTGAACCATCTTCACCAGGGGCATCGGGCGAATTATCCCCCGTATCCTTATCGATCGGCAGAGAAGTGGGCGATTAGTGCTCTTGTCGCTCGGTTTCCAGACGACTCGGTATTGAGAACCCGCTTTATGTCCAACTAGTCGGTCAAACCTAGTCGAATTTTTTCGTGGATTGAGTTGAATGTATAAGAAATTTTAACAACTTTTTCCACATTTACTAAACTATGCGACAGTAGATGCGTTCCATCGTTTAGTCGGAATCATTTTCGATACAGGTGTCTTACATGAGATCAACTCAACAATCAATTTTTGGAAAGTTAATTGGCATTACTGCATTGGTAGTTATTGCTTCTATGACTCTTGCTCAGCAAGGTGGCGGCGGTGGACGAGGCCAAGGTGGCGGTCGTGGTCAAGGTGGATTCGGTCAGCGAGGCAACCAGATGAATGAAGCTGCCCTTTTGATGCGAAAGGACGTTCAAAAGGATCTTGGTTTGACTTCTGACCAGGTTACTAAGCTCACTGAATGGAACGAAAAGCAACGAGCTAACCGACAGGGCGGCGGTCAAGGTGGCCAGCGACAAGGCGGCAATGGCGGTGGCGGTAATGGTGGTGGCCAGCGACAAGGTGGTGGTCAGCGACAAGGTGGCGGACAGCTTACCGATGAACAACGAGCACAAATGGCAGCTCAGGCAAAAGAGCGACGAGAAACCATGAGAAAGGAACTTCTCACCGTTATTAGCGAAGCTCAATTGAAGCGACTCGATGAAATTTCCATCCAGTTCCAAGGCAATATGGCTATCACTCAAGCTGAAATGCAAAAGACCCTCGGTCTTTCTGCTGAGCAAATTGAGAAGGTAGCTGACCTTCAAAAGCGACAGCAAGAAGCGAATCGTGCTCTCTTCCAAAAGGTTCAAGACCAGGAAATCACCCGAGAAGACATGCAGGCATCAATGACCAAGAATACTGACATCATGAAGACTGAACTCGGAAAGATTCTTACAGCTGACCAAGCCGCGAAACTTAAGGCTCTGCAAGGCAAGCCATTCACTAAAGAAGACGAAGGAAACTAAATTTCCTTCTCTTTCGATTGAAAGAGATTCAAGAAAGGTCCAAGCCCTGTGAGAACGGGGCTTTTTTGTGTTTGGATTTATTTGTAATTCCTAAAGCTTGCAATTGCAATTTCCGATAATTTGGATAGAGGACTCACTATGCCTGGCGATTCAATCATTATCAAGAAGAAAAAAGTTGCTGGTCATGGCGGTCATCACGGCGGATCTTGGAAAGTAGCTTACGCTGACTTTGTCACAGCTATGATGGCGTTCTTTATGGTGCTTTGGATCATGGGTCTTTCTGATGACACCAAGCTGGAGATCCAAGGTTACTTCCAAGACCCTGCTGGGTTTATGAAGAATCCACCTCGTACCAAGACAGTAATTTCTTTGCCAGGTACCACTCGAACCACTCAGCAAAAGCAACGTGGCGCACAGACCAATGAGTACGGAGACAAAGTGGGGATTGGTCTCGGCGGTGATGAGGCCAAAGAAGGTTTTAATTTCGAAAAGGATTTTAAGAAGGAACTTGAAAACTCGCTGGACTTGAAATCGCTAAGTTCTCACATAGAGATTAGCTTGACCAAAGAGGGGATTCAGATTGAACTTCTAGAGGACAAGGGTGGAGTTTTCTTTGAATCTGGAAGCAAAGTAATCAGTGAGCGAGGCAAGAAGTTGATTCAGGGAATTACACCACTTTTGAAGTCAACTGGTCGCTACATCGTTATTGAGGGACATACGGATAAGAAGCCGTATGCGGGAACGGATTATACAAACTGGGAGTTAAGCACAGAGCGGGCGATCGCGTTCCGCCGAGCTTTGGGTGGATTTGGAATTCCTATGGACCGATTCCGAGAAGTTCGTGGGTTCGCCGATCAAAAGTTAAAGGTTCCGTCCAAGCCGTTTGCTCCTGCTAATCGTCGGGTGACGCTACTTTTACCATGGGGTAAGAAAGCGGTGAAAGAACCTGGGTCGAAGGTGGCAAAGGACCAGGTTAAGGGTGAGCTAGGACCTTCACCATTGCCAGAGATTGATATTCGAACCAAGTCAGAGAAGCCTCAACTCCGGCTTTAGTGACTTTTGGATTCAAATTATTTGTCCACAGGTGCAAAAGTGCCTGATGCTTTTGTGATCGAGCTTCCGTCTTGAAGGCTAGGAATATGGCAGTCCTTTGCGGAAACCTTTGGGAATATAATCTTGCAAAAGTAGTTGTCATTGATGTCACGGATGACTATCGATTTAGCCAACCTCCGTTACCCAGTGATCTCTACCCTGTGTTGAAAGAAACGTGGATGTTACGTCATCAGTTGGTGAACCGTCTTCCGGGTGAAAATTTGGTGAACGGGTACCTCTACGACTGGCATGAATCACCTGAAAATGACCATGATGTTTGGTATGTTGGGGTGGTTCAGGAAGAGTTAGCTAACCAATTACTCGCTTCGAGCTCGAGAAATAATTAAACGTCCCTAGCAGTATTGCTGGGGACGTTTGTCTCAGTAAACGTTTCTTAGTGTCGGTTTTGAAGAGCGTTGATTCGATCATCCAGTGGTGGGTGCGTGCTGAGGAGCGCAAATAGCCCTTTCGTTCCTGCGATTTTTGCCGTTTGCAATCCGCCGGGTGCATCGTGTGGCTCGTATTTGAGTTTGAGTGTATTCAATGCTCCAGCCATATCTCGAGCGCCAACAAGGTCAGCGGCGCCTGCATCGGCACGATATTCCCTTGTTCGCGAGAAGTACGCGGTGATGAACGAACCGAGGAATGTGAAAAGGAATTGGCACGCAATGTTGACGATGAAGTACACCAAATTGGAGAGTTTTGAGTCAACAAAGTTGGCTGCCGCCCACGCAATAATGCGTGCAAGGAAGATAGCGAAAGAGTTAATGACTCCTTGAAGCAGGGTCATGGTTACCATGTCACCGTTCTTAATGTGAGCAATTTCGTGTGCAAGCACCGCCCTCACTTCATTAGGAGGCATTTGAGAGAGTAGTCCTGTGGATACCGCTACGAGTGACCTTCGTTGAGATGGTCCTGTCGCGAACGCGTTCATTTCCTCGCTTTCGTAGATTCCCACCTCTGGCATGGCTGGAAGCCCTGCACGGTTCGCTAGTTCGTAAACATCTCTTGCAAGTTGACCTTCAAATCCTGGTGACGATGGAGTTACCAGTTGGATTCGCATCGTCCATTTGGCGACCCAGCGAGAAATGGCAAGGCTTATGAACGCGCCAGCGAATCCGTAAATGATGGAACTAAGGATAAGAGTCGGGTAATTGATTCCTTGAGATGAGAAGTAGCCCTGCAAACCAAGTGCAGAGGTTACGATGTACAGCATGGTACCAATCAGTAGGTTGGTCCCGAGAAAGAGCACAATTCGTTTCATTGTCTTAGTTCTATATTACGGCGAAGAGCCATAGTTTTATTCACGTTTCTCATAGATTCCCAGAATCGCACCAATGTCCTGACGTTGACCGATATAATTGCGATATGGTAGGCGCACTTGCCTTGGCAGTTCTTATGAGTCAAACCCGCGTTGTTCCCGCTCCGAGACAATTGGAGTGGCACAAAATGCAGACTTATGCTTTTGTTCACTTTGGCCCGAATACCTTTTCTGGCCAGGAGTGGGGGAGTGGAAGTGAGAAACCTGAATCTTTTAACCCGGCGCAGCTAGATTGTAATCAGTGGGTGTCTGTGTTTAAAAAAGCGGGAATGAAGGGTGTCATTATCACTGCTAAACACCACGATGGATTTTGCTTATGGCCATCTAAGTATTCGACCCATACGGTGATGCAGTCGCCGCTCAAACGTGATGTATTGAAGGAACTGAGCGCGGCCTGTAAGAAGCAGGGGCTGAAAATGGGTGTGTATTTGTCGCCTTGGGATCGAAATCACCCGACCTATGGTACGGATCAGTACAACGATACTTTTAACTCAATGTTAGAGGAAGTATTGGGGAATTACGGACCAATTTTTGAGGTTTGGTTTGATGGAGCGAATGGAGAGGGGCCCAATGGAAAGCGGCAGGTTTACGATTGGAAGCGATATATCGCAACGGTACGAAGATTGCAGCCGAATGCAGTGATATTCAGTGATGCTGGCCCCGATGTTCGATGGATTGGTAATGAACAGGGCAAAGCTCCTGAAACGTGTTGGGCGACGATCAATCGTGACCGTTATGAACCTGGAACCTCGTTGTACAAAGAACTTGGTGAGGGCACTGAAGCGGGAACTCACTGGGTGCCGGGTGAGTGTGATGTCTCTATACGTCCGGGCTGGTTTTGGAGAGCGAGTGAGAATGCACGGGTCAAGTCAGCCAGTGAACTTGAGAATTTATATTATCAATCGGTAGGACATGGGGCGAACTTCTTGTTGAATGTGCCGGCAGATACGAGAGGGTTGATTCATGAAAATGATGCGGCTGCTCTCTATGCGTTTCGGAAGCGAATTGATCAGACATTCAAATCGGCACTGGGCGAGTCTAAGTCGGGGACGATTTCACTCAAAAAGCAGGTTACTTTTGACCGAATCGAGTTGACTGAGGATATTGCCAAGGGGCAAATCGTGCGAGAGTTTGCTGTGCATGCGATGCAAGGTGGCAAATTGGTCAAGATTGCTTCTGGCACTACGGTTGGGGCCAAGAAGCTCATTCGAATGAGCCCGGTTACAACAGATCAAGTTGTGGTCACAAGTCCTCAAAGCGGCATCAGAATCCGATTGTTTGCAAGTCCTGAGTGTGGTCGCGATTTTAGTTACGAGACTAAGGAGCAGAAAGATCTGCGGATGGCTTGGTGGCGTGAATCTCGATTTGGGATGTTCATTCACTGGGGACTTTATTCGATTCCCGCCGGATCTTGGAAAGGAAAGAACTATGGCGGAGCCTCGGAGTGGTTGATTAGTTCAGCTGGGGTAGCCCCTGCTGATTGGGAGCCCTTGCAGAAGGAGTTTAATCCTGTCAATTTCGATGCTAAGAAGATTGTTGGTGCGGCGAAAGCTGCGGGCATGAAATATATTGTCATCACAAGCAAACACCATGAGGGGTTTGCCATTTGGCCGAGTAAGCAGGGCACTTGGCATATTGGGAACACGCAATTTAAGCGTGATCCGCTGAAAGAACTCTCGGAGGAGTGTCGTCGACAGGGGATTAAGTTCTGTACTTATCATTCGATATTGGATTGGCATCATCCTGACTTCTTGCCTCGCGAGAGATGGGATAAGAGGCCAACTACCGGAGCTGATTTTGAGAGATACGTGACTTACATGAAGGCCCAGTTGAAGGAGGTCATTACCCAGTATCAACCTGCTGTGATGTGGTTTGATGGTGAGTGGCAGAACACTTGGAACCATGAGCGTGGTAAGGACCTCTACAACTATTGTCGATCCTTGAAGCCAGACATGATCATCAATAACCGTGTTGATACTGGTCGAGCGGGAATGAGTGGTTTCACAGATGGTGAGGCCGCTGGTGACTTCGGCACTCCAGAACAGGAGATACCGGTGAACGGTGTTAGCACTGATTGGGAGTCTTGTATGACGATGAATGGGTCATGGGGTTATCATGCTTTGGACACCAATTGGAAGTCGGTGGATACCTTGTTCTACAACATAGTTGATTGTGCTTCTAAAGGTGGCAATTATCTGCTGAATGTTGGTCCTACCGCACTCGGCGAAATTCCACCAGCCTCGGTTGAAAGATTGAAAGGAGTTGGCGAAATCATGAACTCTCTGGGAGATGCCGTTTACGGAACCCAGGCCGGACCGTTTAAGCGTGCTCTTCCTTGGGGCAAAGTAACTCGCAAAGGGAATGTTTTGTATGGGACGGTTTTTGATGCAAACATTCATTCGGTTGAACTTCCAGGACTCGAGAATAAGATCGTTTCGGCGACGTTGTTGGGAACACGGGAGCGATGCGAGGTGATGTATCCGGATGCCGATAAGGGACCATTTATCGTCTTGCCACAGCGAAGTGGGCCGATTGCTTTCAAACTAACACTCGTTGGAGAACCTAGGGTAATTGTTCAGACCCAGAAGCAAAATTCAGACGGGACAGTGAAGTTTGATAGTTCCGAGGCTGTAGTGCATGGTGCTTCTGCTCGCTACGAAGCAGACAAAAAGGCGGTTGGATTCTGGACCAATGCCACGGACTACCTGTCTTGGGAATTTTTGGTTACTCAGCCAGGAAACTATCAAGTTGAGTTGGAATATGCGTGCGAAGTAGGTTCTGAAGGCTCACTCGTTGCATTTACATGCCAGGGGAATGAAGGGCAGTTCGTAGTGAAG
>JAPLCS010000217.1 GCA_026392145.1 Fimbriimonadales bacterium
AGCCTCACACACCAATTGTTTGTATAGGAAATTTTTCATCCGGCGGTAATGGCAAAACCCCATCTGTTGCGTGGATTGCCAAAGAACTCACAAAACGTGGACTAGGCGTGGTTATCGGCTGCAGTGGATACGGTTCTCCAAAATCTGAGGCTGCAACTATTGCTCCTAGCGGAACCCTTTCACCCGGCGAGTGGGGAGACGAACCAGCAGAATTTAGATTATTGTTGCCCGAAATTCCTATCATTGTAGGGAGAGGACGGGTTCTAGCAGCCAAGCTATGTGCTGAAAACTTCCCTGATTCCATTCTGCTTATGGACGATGGAATACAACATCTTCCACTATTGAAGGATGTATCGATTGCTCTAGATACCAAAAATCCAACAAACTCTTTATGCTTCCCTGCCGGCCCCTACCGTGAACCCAGAAACAGTAACCGAGCAACGCTGGTGTTGCCATCACATGAATACACCCTCAACTACTCACAATTAGAATTCAAGGACGCAAAGAACAACGAATCTTGCACGGCAGCCGAATTATCACCTGCAAACATTCTCCTTGCCGTTGGACGACCGGATTCAGTGCTTGAAACGCTTGAGCAAGCGGGGATAACTACGACAACAATCACTATTTTTCCTGACCATGATCCACTCACATCAGAAAACATTTTCGACAAGGGAATACACAATAATCGCCCATGGATTGTTACTCAAAAAGATTGGGTCAAGTTACAATATCATCCACTGATTGAAAATCAAAGAATTATCATCGCAACAAGAAGCGCATCAATTGAACCGTCAGAGCAATTCACCAATTGGCTCATGGACAAAATAAGCAAAAAATAATGAATCAAAAGCAATTTGTTCACTGGGTCGGAATCAAGGTCCTCAGTATAGGTGAAAAGATTTTTCAACATAGCTCAATAGAAAGAGCTGAAAAAATTGGACAACGATTAACAAAATTACTTTACAAACTTGATAAGAAGCACAGAACACGAACTCAAGCAAATATCGCCCTTGCGTTCCCTCAGCTGTCCCTTAAGGAACAGCAAACGATGGTTGAAGAAAACTACAAGCATCTTGGCTGCGTCCTCGCAGACTTCCTAAGAACGCCAATTCGAACGGATGAAGAAGTCATAAGTTCCACCGAAGTGATAGGCAGAGAGCACTTAGACCGTTTGGTTTCCGAACAAAAAGGAATCCTTTTAGTATCAGCACATCTTGGAAACTGGGAGCGAATAACACAATGGTTTCCTCTCATCGGAGTTAAAACATCCGGAGTCGCCAGAGATAGCAATGACTCTGAAATCACCGAAAAAGTGTCCTCAATAAGATCAGGACGTGGAATGGAGATTCTCAGCCGAGGAAACGCAGCCCGTGAAATCTTAAAGAGGTTGAAAGCTGGCGAAATGGTTGCCATTTTGCCCGACCAAAATGCGGACGATGCATTCATTCCATTTTTTGGACACATTGCCGGAACCGTTTTAGGTCCAGCGGTCATCCACCGCAAAACCAAGGCACCAATACTACCAGCCTGCTGTCTTCGAACCGGACCCGGCACATTCAAGATTCACTTACTAGAACCAATGACTCTCAATGAAGGTGAAACTAACGAAGAGTTTATGACCAGAATCAATCATTCAATTGAAGAAATGATTCGGCTAGCACCTGAGCAATACCTGTGGATGCACGATCGATGGAAGAACGCACGAAAAAAGGGGCTGTTATGAAAATTCTGATGGTTCGTTTTTCTGCCATTGGAGACTGCGTTCTTGCTGGCTACCTTGCACAATCCATTTGTGACTCATATCCAAACTCTGAGTTGCACTGGATGGTCGAAGATAGATGTTCAGAAATTGTTGAGCTAATGAACATCGGTACCGTCCATGCAGTACCAAGAACACAGTGGCGCAAACAAGGTGATATAAAGACGCTAATTCCACAATACAAATGGTTAAATGCAATGAAAAAGCTTCACTTGGATATTGCAATCGACATTCAGGGTCATAGTAAAACTGCATGGGCAACCCGACTATCAGGCGCAAAAAAAAGAGTATCAGCGCGAGCTACTGATGTTATTGCACGATACCTTAACCCTACCTATCCAGGTCCTCAAGTCGGACACGAAATTGACTGGAACTTCACGGTTGCAAAGTCCGTGCTTCCTCAACTACATTCAAGTAATTCACATCCGCTTTCAAAAAATTTTGCTCATTCTCCCGTTGCGAGAAAGGTTAGCATCACTACCGGAGCGGGCCATCCAAAAAAACTGATACCTGTGATGGAACTTCAACGACTTTCATCCAATCTCACCGCGTTAGGCTATGAAACTTCAACGACTTTCATCCAATCTCACCGCGTTAGGCTATGAGATCACTCTCCTTGGTGCACCAAATGACCCAAGCTTTGAACAAGGTGGAGTCACGAATCTTGTCGGTAAAACTTCATTAAAGGAGTTGGTTCAACACGTTCAGTCATCTGAACTCCACATCGCTGGTGATACTGGTTCAGGACATATTGCCGCTGCAATAGGAACTCCCCTGCTTACAGTCTGGGGAAATATGCCCTATGAAAGATATCGCCCAGTCACCATGCGAAACTCGGTAATTTTCAATCATGACTCCCTCAATGAGACACTAACTTCTACTGCCCTTGAAATGTTGGGAGGGAATT
>JAPLCS010000089.1 GCA_026392145.1 Fimbriimonadales bacterium
GTCCAAGCGACCGAAAAGTAAATGCAAGTTGCATAAGGCTCCTGAAGAATCAGGTGCGGGTGGTACCGCAGGCGCTGGAGGAGGCAATGCTGGTGGTAACAACGGAGGCAATAATGGTGGGACTGACCTTAATGGCGGCAGGGAGTCTCGTCGATGAGTGTCTTGCATGCTCCTCGCCGGCCTGAAGTGGATCGACGGATGGTCTGGTTCCCAGGCCTTATTCTTCCAGCGTTCGCTGTGCTTGTGGGAAGGCTGTGGTACATCCAAGTCGCTAAGGGTGACGAGTTTCGAGATCAGGCTCAAGTTTCTCGCATGAATGCGGTCAAAAAGTTGGCGCCACGGGGTTCCATTTTTGATCGGCGTGGTAATTTGGTGGCCGGAGTTAAGGGGGAAATCGTTGTTACAATGCGACCGTCGTCCGCAAAAAAATACCCCGAAGTTGTTGCCAAGTTGGCGAAAATTCTTAATCTCTCTTCGGAGGAGATTCTTCATAGGATTTCGAAGGAAAGTTGGAGAGATAACCCTGCTCCAATCGTGGTGGGCTTGAGTGTTGAAACTGCCACTGTGATAGCTGAAACACCTCATCTGACGGGGGTTGAGATTGAGGAAAAGTCAATGAGGAACTATCTGGATTCAACCCATTTTTCTCATCTGATGGGATATGTTTGGACTCCTTCGGAAAGGGATGTTGACAGGATTACTAAGAAGGGAGTCGAGCCGGCTGAATATGTTGGGAAGGAAGGAGTTGAGCGAGCTTATGAACTTGACTTGATGGGAACTCCAGGCAGGGAACTGACAGAAAAGAGGGGCAAAAATAAGCTAACAAGTGAGGAGGCTGCGGTTCCTGGAAAACAGCTCTTTCTTTCAATTGATGCGGGGTTGCAAGCCTATGCCCAGGACCTGATGATTCAACGCCGTTTTAAGGGCGCCATTGCCGCGGTGGAACCTACTACGGGAGAGGTGCTGGTGCTTGTGTCCAACCCCACCTTTGATACTAAGTTGTTTGAGGGTGGAATCAGTACTGCTAACTGGAAGATGTTGAATGATCCGGACAACTCTCAGCCGTTCCAGAATAGGGCGATTGCCTCCCAATATGAGCCTGGTTCAACTTACAAGATTGTCACCACAATTGCTGCCTATCGAGCTGGGAAGCTGGACCGAGGCACCTATGCTTTTTGTAACGGTGGCTATAGCTACGGCAAGAATCGTTCTTTGAAGTGCTTGGGTGTTCACGGTTCTATTGGTTATGTGGATGCGATGGCTAAGAGCTGCAATACCTATTTTTGTGCTTTAGGTATTCGGGCCGGAACTGATCAAATGCGCCAAACGGCTCTCGATATGGGACTGGGGACTAAATCTGGAATTGAGATTCTGGGTGAGTCAAAAGGAATTGTTCCGACCCAAGAATGGCTTGATGCTCGCCGAAGAAAGTGGTACGTGGGAAGCCTTGGAAATATGTCGGTTGGTCAGGGCGATATCAACGCTACGCCTTTGCAAATGGCGAATGTCGCTGCGATGGTTGCGAATAGAGGCAAGATTTATAAACCGCATTTAGTTCGAGCTATGCGCGATTCAATTTCCGGTGATACGACCTATGTCCAACCGGAATTATTGCACCAAGTTGTTGCCGATGACTGGCTTTGGGATCTTTTGCGTGATGGATTGGGTGAGGTAATCAATAAGGGAACCGCTCAGTCAGCGAAAATCAATGGGGTGAGTTGGTGCGGCAAAACAGGAAGTGCCGAACATGGATTTAAGGGTCAAAACCTTACACACGGTTGGTTTGTTGGTTTTGCCCCTCGTGAGAATCCTAAGATTGCTATTTGCGTTCTCGCTGAGAACGCTGGGCACGGCGGCGATGTTGCCGCGCCTATTGCTCGTGAGATCGTTTCTCACTGGCTGCTTAAGTCTAACAAAGCCGCGTCAAACAGTTTAACGGCGGCATCAGGATCAAAGGTTGGATCTTTAACTGCAAGTCGCTGAAGCTCGACAACGGTGAGCCTGGTGAATTCAAGATATCCTTTTGTAGCTTCCACTAGGAGTTTGAGCTTTTCGTTGGGGTCCGAAGATTGTCTCGCAAGGAAAATGCGGGCTTCGTAGGTTTGGGTTGGAATGAGTTCGGCTTGGCTTCGAACCTGAAAATAAGTTGAGTTCTCGGTAGCTACGAGTTTTTTGGCGTACTCGATGGCGGTAGGAATGTTTCCCGTTCGCTCAGAACCATTCATGAATAATAACAGGGCAGGCGCGTTGTTGGGATCCCTGAGGAGCGCCTTTCTTAGAGGTGAAAACGCTTCGTCTGGTCGGTTCAGAGCAAAGTAATAATTTGCCAGTGCACGGCAATTTTTAGGCGAAGGGATGAGATGGGCCGCCTTTATTAAGTCGTTTTCGTTTCGAGAAATTAGACCAAGCATTGCATAGGCGGTGCCGTCGAGAGGCATGATGCCAATGGCTTGTTTGAGTGAGGATTCTGCGAGTAATGGATTACGTTCGGCAATCGCACCTCGGGCAACGGCTCGGTAGTATTCTCCCATTCCGATAATCAAAACCATTGGTGCGAGCATCATGGCGATTCCGGCAACGACATACCTCGGTATGGGGAATATGACTTCTGGTGCCTGGGAATCTGCGCTCGAACTGGTCATGCATCCGAGCAACAAGAACACCATTGATCCCAGCCCAAATATGTACATATCAGAATCAATCATGTTGTGGGCGATTGAAACTGCCATCACGGCAAGTGAACCTAGATAGACGAGTTGAGTGTCTTCCGCAGCACGACGAATCCCTTTCGAAGCACGCAGAATCACTGCCACAACAAATCCTAAGAGGGTGATGGCTGCGATTGGTGATGCTTCTGCACCGAGTTGCAAAAAGGTTTGGTGTGCTAGTGCGGTTTGAGTCATGCGACCCGTTCTTGTGCCTTCGTACCAGTAGGAGTTCATTCCCCATCCTTGGGGTTGCTTTTTCATTAAATCAACTGCGCTTAGCCATAGTAATTTTCTAAATCCAGCGGAC
>JAPLCS010000373.1 GCA_026392145.1 Fimbriimonadales bacterium
ACTCCACTTCCCACGGCACCTAAATGAGCATCGAACGCCCCCACAGCAACAGGAATTCCGGCAGGTAAACCCACTGCATGGGCATGAACTTCCAACAAGTGACCTGCAACTTGATCTGCCGTAAGAGTATGTGAATAAAGCCTTGAACGTAATGCCGCCAGGGCAGGATCCAACTCGCTCAAAAACTCCTCACTTGGCAACCCTCCCCAAGTTTCACTGAACATTGCCTTATGTCCAGCAGCACAAATACCCCGTGGAATAGTCAAAGGATTTTGATTGCCCACCAGCCATCCCGGAATGTAATCCTGACACTCAACCCACGAAAACGCTGCGTTAAAGACCTCTGGTGCAACACGTCGACACCTCAAAATTTTTGACCAAAACCATTCCGACGAATAGGTCCCACCACATTTGGATAAGTAACCATACTTCGCGGCTTTTTGGGTGATCTCCTCGGCCTCGGCATAGCTCGTATGGTCCTTCCAAAGCCATACATAAGCATGCAAATTGCCATGAAACTCAGATTTAAGAGCTAAGGCTATTCCGTCTTGGTCAACAGGAATGGGAGTTGACCCGGTAGTATCAACTCCAATTCCAACTACCGAATCAACACTAAACTCGGCACAATGCTCCGACGCACTTCGAACAGCTTCTCGAACCGATTCATAAAATCCCTTAAGAAAATCTGCAGGATTCTGCCTCGCCAAATGAACATCTTTTTCATCTAAAAGAATGCCGTGCTCACCCGACTCATAATTCCAAACCGAGGTACCAACCTCTTCACCATTGGCGATATTAACCACCAAGGCGCGTACCGAATTCGTACCGTAGTCAACTCCAATAGCAAACTTAGGCATGGTGATAAACCGACCAACCAAGATAATTGCCGAGAGCTTCCTGAACCGCTCCCGCAGTCTCCGAAAGGTTAAAGGCAACATGATGCTCAAACCCGTTCTCACAAATGTATTTCAGCAGTCCCTGCATATTAGGAATCTTGACAACGCCAAACCCACCAAATGTCACCAAATTATCATTGGTAAGTTCGCCCTGACCAAGATAAGCACAAATCTTGCCGTTGATATCATCAGTGGATACTCGGCAATAAGTAAATGCTCCCGTCTTCATACGACCAACAATCGTTCCGTAAGTGTTTTCTTTTCCAACGGTGCCTGCGATAATTTCCTGATAGTCCATCTTTTGCTCAGCAAAAACTGAATTTGGCAAGTTTGAACAGTGGAACACCACCGCCTTATCTGGGTCACCGCCATAGTTGTTGTTCCAGTCAAGCAATGCAGACGGTCGCCCCGATGCTAACTGCATGGCATACATGCTAACGGTGCCAGCAACATCAGTTTCGCATGCACTTGACTTCAAGGAGTCAGAGAGCATTGACATAATCGTACAAGGAACAACCCCATAAAATTCTTCCAACGAGGTCCAGCACTGGATAGCGGTCGCATCGATCTGATTTTCAGTCGACCACGTATCAATCGCCGCTCCAAGTCTTGCCATTTTGTCCAAACTCTCTGCCGGAATCCCCGAAACATTGGTGTAGGCACTAATCTTGGCGAGTTTATCCTTTACGACAGCATCTGCAGAAGTCAATTTGTTGGCCCATCCCAAGACTTCAGAAAGGTCCAAGGTTTCAACCGTGATGCCCGCTTGCTCAAACATCTTTTCGCTATATCGAACGGTATTGAAAGCTCCAGGTCTTGCCCCAATAGCACCGATTCTTGCTCGTCTCAGCCCTTTTGTGACTCGGCAAACGGCTACAAATTTTTGCAAGTCGGCAGCAAACTCAGGCGAGTTCGGATCCATGGTATGTCCAGATGTCAAACTGAACTTTATTCCGTACTGCCTCAAGTTGTTGCAAACGGACATCTTGCCGCAAAAACTGTCTCGGCGATCCGCAATTGTCATCCGCTTAGCATCATCATTAAACGCATGTACTAACACTGGTACATCCAGGCCCGCAAATCGTAGGGTATTCGCGACCGCTCGCTCATCACCAAAATTCGGCAAGGTCACCAAAATGCCAGAAATCTTTTCTCGGTGTTGCTTAAACAAGTCGGCACATGCTTGAGCATCGGCCAGAGATTCCACAGATCCTGCTTGGCGAGCTGTCTCAGGAAGAATTACAACATCAATACCGTTCTTTTCCAGCACATCGAGAATAGTCTTACGCCCCGATTCGCACAGGTGAGTTGGGAAAAATCCCCGATTTCCAATGATGACGCCTAAAGTAACTCGTTGACTCATAGTATTTTCCTTCTCTAAAATTTGACCGTCGATTGAATCTAATTCCGCCTAATGCTACCGCAGGGACTCGCACCATGCAACCGATAAATCCTGATTAACTAACTGCAAATTGAGTTTTAAGGATCCCGCATATTGATGCTCATTACCAACAAGTCCTCCCAAAACAGTAAGACCTGTGATAACATAAATCATTCGACAGCAAAAGTACGAGCATTTGAACCTGTGAGGTTTTTGATGCAAAAAACTTTATAAAATTTGTGAGGTTTTCCCTAAAGAACTTTTATTGGCTTGCCGATAACTACAGTGGGAGAAATCCCAAAACAGAAAAAGGCACGACGGAGGTGACTCCGATCACGCAAAGCTTAGGATCTGGAACTTGAAAAAGCAACAGACAGCCGAGATGCCTGTTTGAAATCAAGCGAGGAAAATAAAATGCGGATTTCAGACGCAGAAGTTAAAAAAGCACTCAGTGGCTACTCAGCCACCAATACAGAACTTGAGATGGAAAATCTCAAGCAGGTTCTTGGCGTTGAATCGGAAGCAGAAGCTGCCGAACGAGATGCACACCTCTTGAAGCAGGTCACCAAGAAAGTTCTTGACATGCCTGATCGAGAAGAAATGGTTGCTTCACTCAAGGCACGGATCGAAGCCGGTGAATACAATCCATCAGCCGAAGATATCGTGGACACCATGATTCGAAGAGCGATCGCCGACAGAATGCGGTAATCAAACGAAGTTCATCGCGAAAATTCGTTGCACCAGCAAACTTAGGTTTTTCTCGAAATACTATTTCCCTTTGTAATTTCAGTTAAAGTAATGAACAAAGGGAATTAGTTGCGAGCATGGATGAAAGAGAGCTACTCAGTCGACTAGAACAGATTCAACAATCACTCGAGCGTCTTACACTGCGTATCGATGCTTTGGAAAAGCAATCTGAACTACCAGTAACTCAATCAATTGCGGAACCAGAACTAGCATCTGAGCAGCAGTCTGAAGAACAACAGCCAACCCAACCGACCTTTCAATCTGGTCCCCCTCCCATTATCCGTCAGGCTACTGCCTCCTATCATTACATCCCCATTCCCAAAGACTCTGATACAGGGGAAACCACAAGTGAGCCCCAAAAATCACAAAGCTTCCGGCTTACTCCCCCCAACACGTCAGCACCAAAGTCTGAAAGTGAAAGATCCAAAGCGAGTGCCGATGACATTGAATACCAACTTGGAATCAATGGACTACTTCGTGGAGGAGTAGTTGTCCTTCTTATCGGATTCCTCTTCCTAGTCGCCCTGTTTATCGGTCGTGGAATGCTCACCCCTGCCATGCAGTTCGCCGGGGAACTCACGTTCTGTGCTGCACTCGTTGGAATAGGATTCTGGAAGCGTGACGAGAAGGAAGACTTCGGCAAATTAATGATTGGGCTCGGTTCATGCGGACTATACGCCAGCTTTGCCGGTGCTCACGTCTACAAGCACCTCATTTCCAGCGAACTTCTGGTCGTGTTTTTCATGTCGCTTAGCCTGCTTAACCTACTTTATGCTGGTAGCACTCAATCAAAGTCTTTCTTCACTATCGGATTTCTTGGCGGATTGGTCACCGCACTCCTCCCCATGACAAAGCAGAATCACTCAGTTGATCTGCTCCTCCACTTCCTCATTCTTCTCCCCTCTGCAATCGTGGCGGCAAAGAACAAATGGCTTGAGCTAGCGGCTCTCATGTGGGTGCTATCAACCCTGGCACTCATGCCCATTGCGACCTCAAACATTGAGCAATCTATCCGAGTGGGAGGAATTTATCTGAACACAACCGTCTGCCTACTCACGGCAGGATTCGCCTACAAGCCAACAAAATTCGACCCTAAAAACGCTCTCCAACCAACAATCATTTTCACGTCGGGGCTCATTGCCATTGCCATTGATGCGGGAAACAAAGGCAGTTTGCACTCACTAGTTCTTTGCGCTATTGCGACTGTGTGTGGATTCGCATTCCAAGGAAACAACGCCGTTAGAATTCAAACGTGGTTAGGTGGAGCACTCGTGCTCACCCTCCTGGGTCCCATTGGGCTTGATAGTTTCCGTGGCGGAATGATCTATCTTATCGAAACCCTTGTCCTCCTAGCCGCCGCACTCGGCATACGCAATCAAAAAACCAACGAGGCACAACAATCGATGGCACCTTTTCCGTTCGGACTAGGACGCAGTTCGTTCGCATTTGGGCTCGCCGCCTTTGCCATGTGGTTCACAAGAAATTCAACCACCACTCAAGAGTTTGCTTTCCTTATTCCCATAGCAATCAACACCGGACTATGGTGCGCTTACTACGCCAAAAAGGATCAACTCGAGAAAGGTAATAAAAATGCAGAAGTTGCTGCCGTCACCACCGCAAGTGTCCTGAGCGTGATCTTCATTCGAAGCGTTCAACTCCTCATCCCTCAATCTCTTGCCTTCGCATCAGTCCAGTCAGCTCCATTAGTCGCGGCGACATTATGCGTACTTGTCGTCTCCCTGGTCGCCTCCAAAGGTGTTAACGGTAGCAAAGGTTTGTATATCATCGCAAGTGTCTGCCTCATTTCCTTGCTCTTAGCTACCATGGGTGAACCCACAAGCAACAGCATCCAAGTCACCACACTAATGAGCCTTACGTTCCTCGCAGCCGCAACGTTAGTGCTAAAAATAGGACTGACCAAGATCTGGAGCGATCAGTTCCTTATGGAATGCAGGGCACTGACGAAAATCATACTGTGTGCCATCTTTATCCGGCTCGGCGTTGAAGTCGGATCCTCACACGTCCTTAACCTCACCAGAGAAACTGGTGGTTTCCTCTTCTCGGCCCTCACGCTCACCTGGTTTACCATCAACCTAAGAAGCAATAAAGATCAAGAGGATAGATGGTTGGGAATGTTCAATTGTATTGGCACCGGTACCTACAGTGTGATATTTGCCCTTTCGGGCGGTTGGATCTCGGAGCACTGGATCGGACCTTTCCTTTCCCTCGCCTCACTAGCATTCCTTACCACCATTTATGCTTACAGAACCGATAAAGTAAAAAGCGACGGTGTGTTAGAAGGCATTCTCTCAGTTGGCATAATGGTGGTCTCTATCCCTCTGTTCTATCGCCAACTCCACAAATTATTTGGGCTCAACGAAGTCGCCTCCACCACCGCTGCGATGACCATGACTGCCATATTGATGATTGTATGTGGATTCAATTTCAAAGAAAGACACCTTCGTTACTGGGCACTAGGACTATTCTCAATCACACTTCTTAAAGTCGTCGCTATCGACCTTGCGAACCTCGATTCATTCATCCGTGTGGGAATCCTCATGCTCCTCGGTGTCGCCATGATTGGCGGTGGATACTGGTATATCCTATGGCAAAAGTCTAATACACAGCCAAGACAGGAAAAAACCGAACCGTCCGAACCAACAAATTCAATTGAGTGAAAATCCTACTCAGCCAAGTACACTGCACTCCATGCTGACTGTTGCCTTGGCTGAGTTCTATATCGGAACCTACACCTCAAACACTTCTGGACCAAACGGAGTAGCAGGTAGCCAAGGTGTCTATCGAGCCGCACTAAACACCGAGACCGGTGAGCTTTTACCTCCTTCGCTTTTCGCCATCGCTGAAAATCCAAGTTATCTTGCATTCAAGGGCAACACGCTCTACGCAGTCTCAGAAAAAGCAAACGGGGAAGTGATTTCGTTCGACCAAAACGGACTAACCACAAGCATTCAACCCACCTATGGCGACTACCCTTGCCATGTTTCACTTGCAGGCAACGGTAGCATGTTGCTGGTCGCGAACTACAACAAGGGTGTTCTCACCCGCTATCCAGTGGCATCCTCAGGTGAGGTTGGTACAGGATCTTTCTTTACAAATACTGGCTCAGGTCCCAACAAACAGCGCCAAACTGCCAGCCACGCACACTTCTTCTCCGCCGCCGAATCTAAGAACAATTCTTGGCACATTGCATGCGACCTTGGAACCGACGAATTACTCGCGTTCCCCGGTAAGTCAACTTCTACCGCACAGGGTCTTCCCAACCCTGTTCGAACCAAACTCCCACCCGGGGCCGGCCCCCGGCACTTTGACTGGATCCCCACGCAAGGATATTTCTTTATCAACAACGAGCTCAACTGCACTGTCACAAGCATGAAGCTTGACTTCAAAACGGGGACGTTCAGCGTCAACAATACCCTCAGCACTCTCCCTGCTGGAACCGATTTGAAAGGTGTATCCACCGCCGAAATCAGATGCCATCCAAGCGGAAAATTCGTGTATGTCACCAACCGTGGTCACGATTCTATTGCTGCTTACAAAGTCCTCTCAGATGGAAAACTCGAACTCATTACAATTGCTCCGTCTATCGCCAAAACTCCAAGGGGAATGAACATTGATGCATCCGGCAAGTGGATGATTGTCGCCGGTCAGTCGTCAGACGACCTTCACTCGTTCAGCATTGATCAAACGAGCGGCAGTCTCAAACCAACCGGCTTCAGCATAAAGGTCAGCAAGCCCGTCGACATTCTTTTCCGATAATAAATTGAGGGCCCGTACTCCAATGATTAGTTTTGACGCAAGAGAATATTGGGACTTTGAGAATCCGTCCACATCACGAAGCAAATTTGAAACTCTCCTAGGGAAGTACCCAACTTCCATAGAACTAGAAATCAAGGCGCAAATTGCTCGCACCTATTCGCTCGAGAGAGAATTCGAGTCAGCAAATGTCATTTTGGACAATCTCCAAAGCGACCCGAACCTTGAAAACCACCCGAGAGCTCACGGGTGCTACCTGTTGGAACGTGGAAGGTGCCTGCGAGATATCGGCAACATTG
>JAPLCS010000218.1 GCA_026392145.1 Fimbriimonadales bacterium
GAAGTTACAGACTGGGCAACAGTAGCTCCTACCGAGCACTTAGGTGAATCGGGCCTAGCCATCTGGCGAACTAACCACTTTGGCCCAATCCGAGTACGCATGGTTGAATATTCCGCAGGTTACATAGCAGACCACTGGTGCTCAAAAGGACACATTCTTCTGTGCATAGAAGGCGAACTTCATACCGAGCTCAAAGACGGGAGAACCTTCACTCTCAAACCCGGAATGAGTTATCAAGTAGCAGATAACGCAGAACCACACAGGTCATCTGCCCCGTGGGGAGCCAAACTCTTCATAGTTGATTGACCTGAGCAGCAAGCCCCAAATAAACCTCAGATTGACACACTTAAATTGAGCAAACAGTTTAACTGTGCCTGGCGGATCTTCAAACAAAAAACCACATAACAATAACACATCAATACTTCAGGCTAAAGTCAGAAATGCTTCTTAACAAACTTTCAAGCGAACACAACTTACTCGTCAGCAGCGGCATATTCCTCTTCCTTCTGAACTTAGTGCAAGGCGCCGGAGTTCCCAAATCGCAAGCCCTCGGCTCGCTCTTCCGGCGCAAATAGTCGCGGTCCAAAACGGAATCGTGTTAATCGCATTTTCACTTACATCTTCAAAGATTTTGCTTACAGAGCGCGCTTCCAAACTTGCGAGTTTTGCCCTTTCCTCAGGAATGTAATTAGTTTCGATTTCAGTTTCTATCGCGGCGATAGTAGGTGCAGCATCAGCTTTTCCATTTGCAAGCCAAGGGCTAAAGTGAACATCAAAGGTGGACTTAGACATTTCCACAAGCGTCGTTATCGGCTCAGCATCCTCTATTCTTGGCACATTTATCTTTCTCATAGGTGCCCACGTAAGGCATAGGTCTCGAAAATTTCAACGGCAAGTCATATGTAGCTCATTGCACAATGTGCATCCTTGATTTCCCTTTAGGAACCCATCAAAGAGCTAACAAAACATTTGAACTTCTCCGAGCTACTCAGGAGACCATTGAGAGTTAATTCAACATCAATATTCCCGTCTGCATCAAATTTGCGATGATCCAAATCTAAGGTAACCAGATTGAGAGTGCGTCCTCTCCTTGGTTTAGATTGCAAAGGCAAAGACCATCCCTTGAATTCAAGGGCTAGAGCGTACAGCCGGCTGATCGTTTCGGCAGAAGTTCCATCACTTGGCTGAATGCGAACAGATAGCTGTTTCTCAGAAACCTGGAGATACATCTCGCCATATTCTGTAACCGTCCACCCCCAGTAAGCTGCATAAAATCCGCCACTTGGATTGGGAACGTAACTCCAACCGCAATGCTCAATGCCTTGAGAAATTCTGTTTAGATACCCCTGCCAAGCATACGAATCCCACTCACTCCCCTCAACAAAAGCACTGTATTTCGCTTCAAGTTGCACCAAATGCTCCCGAAATTGATTGAGAACAGAATCTTCACACGTCCCAGGAATCATCTGAATCAACTCCGAACGAGTAACAACCCCAAACCCTTGTTCAGCCACATCCTGAAAACTAGCTTGCAGATAAGTCTGAATGTAGATTGGAAGCACTTGCCAGCCTGAGTAGTACTCCATGGCCCAATCCAAGTAACGCCGCAACTGGTTTGAGTGCTCACTCGTTCCAGCCTTGTCTTCAATGATAAATACAATCGAGTGATTAATTTCAATCACAATATCAATCTTGTTGACCTGTCGACGTGCGCTAACCGATTCGATAAGCACTGGCAAGGTGAAATCCTTTTTGAGCGCCAGTAAATCTAAAAATGACCGACCGACAGATCGCAGTTCAGGATCTATTACTAAGGGGTCAGCACAGCTTGCAAGCCAGCAAAAGAACGCATCTTGAGACAGCTCAGAACTTGCAAAGTGAAATAGATTCGGTCTACCCATGGCTACAGATGCTAGCCTACACTGTTCAGACAATCCTACTCAAAAATTCTAAGCCGACTACCAATTCCTTAATTGTAAGGAAGCTCAAAGAAAGTCTTGCTCCCCACAAAACCCAACCACTACTTCTCTGCCAAAAGCTGAGTCACCACTTCCGCAATCTTGGCCTCGCCCCCACCGTCCTGATAATTCAGCTCACCGACCCATCCCGAACGAACCTTCAACTTCTTATCCACAACAAATACCGTCGGCCAATATTGAACCTTCCAAGCCTTCCAGTTCTTAAACTCACCATCAATCAAAACGGGGTACTTAATCGCGTTCTTTTCGACCGCCTTTTTAACATTCTCGACACTTCGCTCCTCAGGTAGTTCAGGCGTATGAATGCTAAGTACTTCAACTCCCTCCTTACTAAAAGAGTCCAACAAGCGTTTGACCGGTCCCAAATTGTTTTTGCAGTTCGAACA
>JAPLCS010000261.1:0-1355 GCA_026392145.1 Fimbriimonadales bacterium
CCAAAATGAAACCAGTCAGCTTTTGGCAAAGTTTCAAACCTCACGTCTTCAGTGCCAAAAAGATGATTGCAACCTGGATGATGCAAGAAGGTGCGATCTTTCTCAGGCTGACTAATGACGATGGAATATGAGGTTTGACCTATGTTGGTTCTGATTAAATGCTTGTCTAATCCAACTCCAAACTTCTTTACCAAGTGTGAAATGGTTATTCCGAAGTCATCGGTTCCGATTTTGGCAACCAGTGTCACTTCTGATCCGAGTTTGTGAAGCGCGAGGCCAACGTTTGAAACTGCTCCCCCAGTAGAAAGGGTAGCTGGTCCTGTATCCACCAACTGTCCAGGCTCAATTGGCGTCGTTGTCAGTATCTGTGGAATGATATCTAGGCATAGATGCCCCGCTACTATAACTCGACTTTGAGGGGATGGACTCATAAAGGTTGTACTTAAGTGATTTGTATTGTGTTGCCAGTTCGCTGAGATTCAAGTGCTGCGGTGAACAACTGATGACTGGCCAAGGCTTCTTGTGGGGTTGCGCATCCGAATCTTGGGGTATTTCCCGATAGCTCGTCGATGAACGCGGCCCACATTTGTAAGACTGCATCTGAAAAGCCAAACTCAAAAATGTGCCCTGTAATAGTCGGATATGCCGTGGAGTAGCCTAGATCTTCTTCCAGCCAAGTCTGTTTGCTACCTGATTGATACGGTAAGGTTCTGAGCGTTTTAGGACGCTTAGTGGTGAACTCTGCGCTGTTTTGGGTCCCAAAAATGGATATTGACCAAGTGTTGGTATCCCCAGGAGATACTCGCTTGGTTTCAAAAATCATAGGGAATCCTTGTTCACTTTCACAGGCCATGATGGCATTGTCCCATGTGTCACAGGATGAAAATCCTCCGTGTGAGTTTGGTCTTGTCGGGAAGATTTTGGAGAGAAAGGCTCGGACATTCGTCGGTTTGAATCCAAAGCGAAGTGGCAGATGAAGTACATGAAGCCCTAGGTCACCCATGCAACCATATTCACCATTCGTTTCGGATTGTCTTTTCCAGTTAATCGGCTTCTGAGGGTCAAGGTCACTGGAATGGCAAAAGCTTGCTCTGATTTCAATGATTTGACCAAAAGCCTTTTCATTGACCATGGCGGTGATGGCTTGAGCACCGGGATAGAATGGGAATTCACTGGAGCAACGAACGAGCACTTCCGGATGCTGATTCATCGCTTCAATAATCCGTGTTGCTGCCGATAAATTGATACCAAATGGTTTTTCTGCAAACAAGTGCTTCCCAGCTTTTATGCAATCGATATAGATTTGCTCATGCATATTGTGAGGAACCGCGCAATAAATGGCATCAATCTCAGGA